>JANQRM010000063.1 GCA_028284565.1 Anaerolineae bacterium
GGCTTGCATCTTGGTGAGGGCAGATTGCGCTTTCTCATTTAGAGGATTTATTTCAATCACTTTTTCGAGGGCTTCACGGCGTTTATCAGCATCATCCTGTGCGCCTGCCAGATAATACCATGCGCGTTCATCTTGCGGGTCAGCTTCGACAGCTTGTTGTAATAAATCTCTTGCTTGGGCTTTATCGCCAGACTTAAGAGCGGCGATGCCTTGTTCAGTTAATGATTGGTTCTCCATGGAGTCCTCCCGTGTGGATATGACAGAACATTTCTTTGTGTTATCTCTATTGTAATGGAGGCACGAGTCGCAATGCAAATCGTTTTTAGAGTCTTTTATTATCCTTTAACGGTTACAACAAGCAAATGGCATCCGTTCAGGAATCAAAAAAGGGCAGTTATGCTCCACCCTTCGCAGTGTTCGTTTTGTCATTTGATTACGAGTCAGTGTTACCTGTATCCATCACACTCACAGCGCAATCGACAATAGTTTGGGTCGATGCCACCGTCGAGAGGTGATTAAATGAGGTCGTGCTATCTGCATCGTTGCTTACGATAAAGCGGACACGATCAAATGTCACATGAACCGTTTGGGGCAGACCCAAGATAGAACCGCTTGCCGTCTTCAAGACCAATGCCCCACAGAGATAAAACTCTGCATGGAACACCGACTCGCCCCTCATGGTGACGGTTTCAAGGGAGAAGGAGTCTTGCGGTTGAGCAAAGACCATCTCCAGCACATGGAAGCCCGCACGATCCACACCGAGTTCACCACCAAACCAATCCAGTACCGACCAGTCGCCTTCAATCACGTTAAAGTCCACGAAGTCAGCTTGGTCATACAAATCAGGTGTCGCGCCAACGGTGTCGAAGACGATGGCACTCTCGACATCCTGCGCCATGACAACGGGCAAGACCATGAAACAACTCAGGATGATGAGCAGTTTGATTTTTACTTGAGGAGTTACATTAAGCATGGTTGTTGTCTCTCGTTTATCTTAATTCTTCATTCACACTGGATAGTGTAATCCCAAATTGCAAAATAAAGTATTAAGAATTGTAAAAATCGTGAAAAAATTCTCAATGTGTAAAAATCTTGTAAACCCCTAACCGTTGGGGGGTTACGGGAACACCCTTATCTTCCATAATTATAGAGACATGGTGGAGGGAAATCGGTGATGCACAAGCCCAATCGCAAGAATGATGATGTGAAAGTTCACAAAGCAAGCAAGTTTGTACTATTTTTAGGTGCGCTGATGTTAATAGTGCCATATTTTGTGGCAGGTACAATGATTGATGCCATCCTTTTCCCCAAGAAACCTGTACATATCATCACCATAATTTTTGCTTTTATCTGGATATATGGTGCATTGGAATGGACGAACATGCTGTATTTGCATGCCAATAGTCATAATATCTTTACCCCAGATGATATGGTATTCAATTCGATGGGGTGGAGTGGCAAAACACGATGGGACAATATGAAGAACTTTGGTTATCGCAAGATTGGACGCAACAAACACTTCGGGATTGAACTCCACACACCAATGAGACTGCAGAAGTCTCGATTTAGCATGGGCAAAATGGACGAAACGTTTCTGAGCATTTCAAATGGGATACCAACAAAGGGTCTCTTTGATCGCACAAGTGATTACGACAAATTCGCCCAAACCGACTTCGGACGTGACTTACTCCATTACGCCCCCCATCTCTTTGAAGGCAAGCTAACCGAAAAGGCAAAAGTCGGATGAAAACCAAACGCAAGAATGATGGAGTTCGTCGGTATCGACCAGACCGTGCTTCTATCTTGTTTTATGGATATTTAGGACTTGCATGGGGGTTCGGCGGGATGATGTTCTTGTATGCCTCAGTTAAGTTCTTCCCGTTATATATTGTTGGTTGCCCGCCTTTTCTTTTTGTCTCGTTAAGGACATTTCGTTATAGCTATCGGTTAGCCGTTAAGACTTATCTGCTGGTCGCCCCTTCGCATTTACAGTTTAGCAATTCGAGTTACACAGGCGCGGTTAGATGGCATCAAGTCACGGGTATCAATCGAATTCACTATCGAATCAATAATCATCAAGCCAAGCAACATTGGAATGGTTTCAGTTTCGATTGGTCTGGCGATGGTTTCATCTTGGCAGAGGAACAGTTGTTTGAATGTGTCGAGGACATGCCTCCGATTATAACCGACACGATTCCAATTAAAGAATGTGTGGTGATTCCTCGCCGTTACAGAGGCTTCGGTGCTATTGTCTGGGACAAATTCGCCCAAACCGACTTCGGACGCGACTTACACCATTACGCACCCCATCTCTTCAAGGGCAAGCTACCTGAAAAGGCAAAGGTCGGATGAAAGCCAAGCGCAAGAATGATGAAATTCGTCGGTATCGACCAGACCGGGTATCTGCCTTATTCCATGGGCTTTTCGGACTTGTGTGGGTTTTCGGTGGTTTTCTATTCCTAATAAGCTCAGTCATGCTCCTATTATTTGATGTAGGTAGCTACCTTTTTGAATGGGTTAACGATGGGATTCTATTCTTGATAAGTTTAGTTATGATCCCAATATTTGCCGTAGGTGGTTACCATTACCTTATAACCTCTTTACGAATATTTCGTTACAGTTATCGGCTAAACTGTAAGACTTACCTACTTGTCACCCCATCGCATTTACATTTTGGGAATTCAAGTTACACAGGCATAGTCGCATGGGAGCAAATTATCGGTATCACGCGAATTCACTATCGCATTCACAATCATCAAACCTCTGAAAATTTGCATGGCTATACATACGACTGGTTAGGTGATGGATTTCTCTTAGACGAGAAACAGTCCTTTCAATCTGTCGAAGATGTGCCACCTATTCTGACTCATTCGATTCCCATTGGGGATTGCGTGTCGATTCCTCGACATTATTGGGGTTTTGGTGCTATGGATTGGGACAAATTCGCCCAAACCGACTTCGGACGCGACTTGCTTCGTTATGCGCCTCATCTCTTTGAAGGCAAGCTCAGTGAAAAGGCAAAAGTCGGATGAAAGCCAAGCGCAAGAATGATGAAATTCGTCGGTATCGATCAGACCGAGCATGGGTATTGTTTCATATTTTGTTCGGATTTGTATGGGGTTTCAGTGGGATCATGTTACTGTATATCTCAGTCTCAGCCTCGCTTCCGATATTTATCTTTGGATGTCCTCTTCTCTTATATGTCTCTTGTAGGACATTTCGGTACAGCTATCGGCTAGCAAATAAGACCTATCTACTTGTTACCCCATCGCGCCTAGAATTTGCTAATTCTAGTTACAACGGGATGGTCACATGGGAGCAACTTACTTGTATTACCCGAATACACTATCGAATCAATAATCATCAAACCTCTCACAATTGGTATGGATATAGTTTTGATTGGTGGGGCGACGGATTTCTCTTAGACGAGAAACAGTCCTTTCAATCCGTCGAAGATGTGCCACCTATTCTGACTCAATCGATTCCCATTGGGAATTGCGTGTCGATTCCTCGACGTTATAGGGTTTTTGGGGATATTGACTGGGACAAATTCGCAACAACGCTTTTTGGACGCGACCTACTCCATTATGCCCCGCATCTCTTCGAGGGCAAGTTAAGTGAGAAGGCAAAAATTTATCCTGAAAGCTGACCGCTACTCTACTTCTTCTTGGTGGGCTTCGGCTTCAGCGTCTGTACATACTCGTGACTCATCGCTAGGTAGGGCGCGAGTTCGTCCGTGCGTTCTAGCAAATCATCCGGCACTTCGACGTATTCTCTGATGACCGCGCCATAGTTCGTGAGGGGTTGAGCATCATATTTCTCCATGAAGGCTTCACGCTCTTCCTTGCCCAAACGAAGTCCGACCTTGCCTGCTTTCGTCAATTGCGTGTACATATTGCCATTCATCGAGGTATAGGGCAACTTCTTCCCGCCTTTGAGTTCAACATCAGGATGGGTATCAAGCAGTTGTTTATACAGGTCGAGTTTATCGGCTGGCACTTCATTGGGGGTTTTGCTCATCATCTGACCTCCCACATATGAACCATAATGGAATCCCCTTGACCAAGCCCCCGCAATTTTGATATACTGCTCCTTACCTTGCGGGTATAGTTCAGCGGTAGAACATTTCCTTGCCAAGGAAAAGGTCACGAGTTCGAATCTCGTTACCCGCTACCAAACCTGACGTTTCGTCGGGTTTTTTGATTCTATAGCTTACTCAGCAGGTGGCGGGACGGGCAAATCATCGTCAGGGGTATCTTTCCACTTTTCACCCACATCCACCAGCATGACGGGTATCCCTTCACGAATAGGGTATTTATAGCCCGAATCATCGCAGACCAGCCAGCTATCCTTCACCAAACGCAATTGTCCGGGGTCATCCCCTTTGTCCTTGTAATGCACAGCAACCGGACAGCGCAAAATTTCCAATAATTCGGGGGCAACTGCCATAATGTTCTCTCCATGTGAAATGTTATGCTTGCAGTATAACGTTAGCTCTGGTAAACCGTCAACGGAGGGTCAAGTCGAATCAGTAGCTCTCATCGAAAGGGAAGTGTTAAGGTTTTGTGCAATTTTGAGCGATAACAAGCCACTTTCTTGTACTATAATTGAGTTGTCAGGATATGACTATTGAGCGACCCTTTCAACTCAATATGGAGTCGAAACCTATGAAGCGAATTTTGAGCTTACTTGGATTAATCATTGTGGTCTCTGCGTGCCAAGCCATTGGTGGCGGAGGTGACGATACATCGCAATCAACAGACGGCAACCAAAACAGAGGCGGCGTGATTCAATGGGATCGTGACCCATTGAATGTGGTGTTCCGTGCCGACATCACTGGTGGGGATACCCAAGTTGCCTTCTTTACGAAAAATGAAGTACCTCCCTGTACCGTCTATGGGGATGGACGTGTGGTTTGGACGAGCCCAGATACCAGTGATATATTATTCGACTTTTTAAGCGAACAAGAAGTCGTCAATTTCGTGAGCAATCTGACCGTGCAACAGCGTTTTTATACCTACCAAGCGCGTCGGGATGTCCAATTGCCTGAATCGATTGAGCCTGTGGTCGAAGAACTTACCTTGACTGTCAACAACATTGAACACAGGAGTGATTCCTACTCGACTTGGCCCCCCGATTATTTCAATACGGTTTTAGAGCTGTGCCAGAGCCTGAGTGATACACCAACGATTTTCCTACCGGAAGAAGCTTGGGTCAGTATTGAAGTGACGGAGTACGACTCGACCTCCCCGACGATTTACTGGGAGCCAGACGCATCCGGGTTGAGTCTGCGCGAGGTGGCGAATGCTGAGGATAGTCGGATGTGGATTGAGGGGCAAAATGTGGGCATTATCTGGAACGTATTCCGCAATGATCCGCCCGATACGCAATTCAACGAAGATGGCTTCGATTTCTTCCTTGCGCTCGAAGTGCCGGGTGTCACGCGCGATGCCCCACCTGCACCATAGTAGTAGATTGGATGAGTATTAAGTGGGAAATTTATGAAGTCTCCCCTTGCGAAGCGGGGGGAGATTTAGAGGGAGGATACACTTTCCTTCCCTGCAAAACCTTATTGAAGACCATTTTAACAGTAAGCCACCCATGACCCTACCCAGACGACCTGAACCTGACGCGCCACCTCGCTCAACCAATCGACCACCCGACCATACGGGCTTGTTGATTGGCGCGCTCATTCTCTTCCTTGTGGGATGGATTGGCTTGTTCCAATTGATTACCAGCACCCTCCCACGCATCGGAGGGGAGTTATGGCTCTTCTTCTTGATGTTGCAATTGGCAATTATGGGGACGGTGATTCCCTTTGTCCGCTTCCTCAATTTGCGCTTCACACCCATTGATAAAGAAGTCCCACCATCCAGTGTGATTCTACGTCAGAGTGTTTGGATTGGCTTGTTTGTGGTTACTTGTGCATGGCTCCAGATTCCCAGAGCCTTGTCCTTGCCTGTCGCCTTCTTCTTGGCGGTGGTCTTCATCATGCTCGAATTCTTCCTGCGCTCACGGGAACGCTTGGATGAAGCCTAACGACCAGCTACGCCAGTTGCCATCTGTCGATAGCCTCCTACAATCCAGTGGTGGACAAGACCTTATTGCAACTTATGGACATGATGCCACAAGAGAGGCATTTCGCTATACACTAAATCTCATTCGCCAATTGATTTTGGCTGGACACAACGAACCCGTCACTTCCGAGCAAATCATCGAATCGACACAAATTCAACTAGAAATACGCTTTACACCCACCTTGCTCCCTGTCGTCAATGCAACAGGCGTGATTCTCCATACCAATCTTGGACGCGCGCCTCTCTCACAATCCGCGATAGAAGCGATGCAGGGGATTGGCGCGCAATACACCAACCTCGAATTCAACTTGGAAACAGGCAAGCGGGGCAGTCGGCTCATTCATGCCGAAGGTCTCTTGCGCGATTTAACTGGGGCGGAGTCCGCACTTGTGGTCAATAACGCGGCATCAGCACTGGTTCTATTGCTCTCAGCATTGGCGAAAGACCGTGAAGTTGTCTTATCTCGTGGGCAACTGGTGGAGATTGGTGGGGGCTTTCGCATCCCGGACATTATGGCGCAGAGTGGGGCTAAATTGGTGGAAGTTGGGACAACCAACCGCACGCGAATCGGTGATTATCGCCAAGCGATTACGGAAGATACAGCTCTCTTGATGCGCGTCCATTCGTCGAATTTTAAGCAAATCGGCTTCACCGAGTCGGCTAGTTTGGCGGAGCTAGCTGACCTCGCGCATGAGCATGGCTTGTGGTGTGTGGATGATTTGGGTAGTGGTGCGCTACTCGATACAGCCGACTTCGGCTTAGAGCATGAGCCAACGATGCAAGAAAGCCTATCTGCCGGAGCTGATTTAATCGTCTTCAGTGGGGATAAGCTACTAGGAGGACCGCAAGCGGGTATTTTGTTGGGCAAGCAGGTCATCATCGACCAACTGAAACGCCATCCTCTTGCAAGGGCATTACGGGTTGATAAGCTGATTTATGGTGCTTTATGTGCCACGCTTGATCATTATCGCAAGGGGGAAGCGACCGCGCATATTCCCATCTGGCAGATGATGGCACGCTCCCTCGATGAGATTGCGATTTCTGCCCAACGTTGGGCTGAGCAGACAGGTGGGCAGG
>JANQRM010000064.1 GCA_028284565.1 Anaerolineae bacterium
CTTTAATCGCATTGAAGCTCGGCGCAAGGAGTTGTACATACATCGCAGGGTTAATTTGTCCGGCGGGCCATTCGCGGTCAATGTTCATCTCGTTCCAAACTTCAATCGCATCGCCACCTAATGCCGCCAGACCACCGACGAAACTTGCATATTGATCGAAATAACCGGGGTTATTCAATTCACTCGGATGTCCAATGACACTCAGCAAGATGCGGAAACCGCGCGCATGAGCATCATTAATCATGCCTGCCCAGCCGTTGGGGTCATTGCCTTGATGATAAACGACTTGGCGTTTCACCCATGTCATGCCAGCGACACGCATCCAATTCGCGGCAAAGTCACTAAAGCCTTGCACTTGTCCACCCAAACCAAAGCCGGAGATGGGGGTCGTATTCGCAACAGGGGCAACCGGAGCACCCGTAGGTACATCCACCACTTGCGGAGCCGGACTACTGGGTACAGCCAAACCAAAGGGACTATTGACATCTACCACTGGCAAGGTGGCGATTTCGTTATAGGTCAGCCCGATATAACGGGTCGATACCCAACCGACTGTGCCGTCACCATTCACACCGCGCACCCAGCCAACTGTACCATCGCGTCCATCAAGCGTAATGGGTTGGTTAAACAGCACCCCACCCACACGTCGATACTCGGTGCTGGGACCACTCCGCATGTTCACATTGGCTGTTGCGGTGGTCGAGAGACCGCCTGACACAATCACTGGCGCAGGCGCACCCCCTCCACCCGTATCCGCAGGTGGATTATTCGCTGGAGGTGCAACCACAGCCCCCGGTGCCGGCGCACCCACAGTAATCGGCGCATCATAATTGATGATTGGCAAGGCAAAGATACCTTCAGAATTCAATGTCAGGAAACGTCCAGCCATCCAGCCAACCGTGCCGTTGCTGTTGATTCCACGTACCCAAACACCATTGCCAGAGCGTCCATCGAGTGCAACCGTCATCCCGATGGGCATCACTTCAATCTTCCGCCACTCTAAGCCCGGACCAGAGCGCATCCACAATTGTTGTTCAACAGTGGTGACGACACCTGCTTGGGCATGAATCAATGAAGGTAGACAAAATAACAATATCGTGAACAAGAAAGAAAAGTGCCGTTTCATCAGAGAAATTTCCTCATAACCATCCTTATTTGGTCGCGCGGAATTGTAGCAGAGGCAATAATCCTTGACAACCAACGCTTAAGCTACGCTCATGCAGGCTTTTCATTTGTAGGGTCGTACAGCCGTACGCTCTTACATGGATGTTTTGGTTGTAGATTTGTATCTTTTTCGCTACCCTTTGGATCTCTGTGTCATTCGTGACCTCTGTGATTCAAATATGACTCAACCCATCCTCCTTTCCCAAGACGACAACGGCATTGCTGTCTTGACGTTTAACCGTCCACAGGCGAGGAATGCCCTGACGCTAGAGGCGATGCACCAATTTGCAGAGAAAATCTACCGCCTCAGCAATGATTCGTCTTTACGCGTACTGATTCTCACGGGTGCAGGGGATAAAGCCTTCTGTAGTGGGGGTGATTTGGTCGAATTGAGCCAGCGTCCCACAGCAGATGATGCTCAAACCATGATGAATTTTATGGGGAATGCCCTCTATACAATGCGCAGACTCCCTGTGCCAGTTATTGCGGCAATCAACGGCTATGCGCTCGGCGGTGGTAGTGAAATTGCCCTCTCCTGCGACATGCGGATTGTGGATGAAACGGCACAAATGGGCATGGTGCAGATGAAACTCGGTCTCACGCCGGGCTGGGGAGGCGGACAGCGACTTTTGCATCTGGTGGGTTATAGTAAGGCAATGGAGATTTTGCTCAAGGCGGAGGTCATGCGTCCACCACAACTTCTAGAACTTGGCTTGGTCAATCAAAGCACACCCGCAGGCAAAGCTCTTGATACAGCGATGGAATTTGCCGAACACATTGTCGGCTTGCCCTATCAAACCGTTAAAGGTGTGAAAAGACTTCTCACAGCAGGCATCGTCAAGCCCTATATGCAAGCCATGCAAACGGAACGCAAGATTTTTCCGCCACTATGGGAAGCCGAAGCTCACCTCAAAGCTGTGGAGGATTTCCTCGCCCGTCAAGAAGCGAAACGAAAAGATGAATGAGGCGTTTTAGATAAGCGTCGCCATTGGCTTGGCAAGATATTGGACGACTACGAAGAATTGGAGACCTGTCCCTGCGAGGACAAAGAGATGCCAGAGGTCGTGGGCGTTGAAGTGATGATGTAAGTTGGGTTTGTCGAGCGCATAGATGACCGCCCCGCCGGATAAGATTAAGCCACTGACGACCATCAGTACGATGGCTTCGGATGGGAGTTGGCTCAACCAGTGCGGTGCGACCAAAATCCCCAACCAGCCCATAATGAGGTAAAGAATGGTGGAAAAGTAACTTCGACTATGGAGGGATAAGTAACGGAGTTTGTAGAGTATCCCCACAATTGCCAGTCCCCAAATCATGATGAGCATTGCCCAGCGCGCATTGCCTTCGAGTAGATGATCGGCAAAGGGGGTATATGTTCCAGCGATGACAAGGTAGATCGAGGCATGGTCGAGCTTGCGGTAGAGGCGGATTTTGCGCTTGGAGCCGCGCGAAAGATGTAGAAGCGCGCTAGCCATATAGACTAAAACAGCTGATACACCGTAGATAAACATGGTCAGCATGGTCGCCGTATCGTGTCGGGTAATCGCTACCAGATAAGCCAAGCCCAGTAGTGCAAAAATTGCCCCAAACAAATGCGTGAATCCACTAACGGGCTCACGAAAGCGATGCATCCGACGACTCCTCAATGTTAATGTGTAATTCTATTTAACCACATGAACCTTAAAGACGCGATTAAGGGACAAGGGGATTTAATACTCTTTTATGAGTTAATCCTTTAAGGGACAGGGTTGCTTTCTTCGAGGAGCCTGAAGATGAGCAGGGAAAGTCACACGCCATAAACGCGACCCTAGGGCATGTGACTTTGTATTCGGTTGTGTCACTCGCACCAACGCTGAGATGACTTAACAGGGTTGTTGAGACTGAACGAATTCATAGACAGATTCAGCTTGCCTAAATGAAAATTCAATCTCAGTTTCTGGTACGTCTGATTCTTGAAAGCGGATAAAATCTCCCATCATGAAGGGTTTACCGTGTCCGGGGTACACCCGACGGATTGGCTTGTGCATTAACTTATCGACACTCGCCTGTGCCACTTCAGGATTATCCATTATCGACCAAATCACTGGGTGATCGACATTACCGAGTAAATCACCACAAAACAGATCGCCATCTGCGGTTAATAAGCCAATCGACCCTTGGGAATGTCCGGGCAACTCGATAACTTGTGCATCGAACCCAAATTTGGCTAAATCATCGCCTTCTGCAAGATAAAAGTCTGGGTCAAAACGGTCTTCATCGCTCAAGTGGAACAAGAGACCGGTAATAGACTTCACAAGAATATTGGGTTGATTGCGATTCCAGAACATATCGCCCTGCTCAACCATGCCAATATCGGCTTTATGCATCATGATGGGCGCGCCATAGGTTTCTCGTAGGTAGGCGGCATTCCCACAATGATCGAAGTCGCCATGTGTCAAAATGATGAGCTTGAGGTCACCGTGCTTACACCCTGCCTGTTCCAGCTCCCGTTCGATGGTTTTACGTTGTCCAGCTTTGGCGGTATCAATCAAGACGAAGCCTTCAGCTGTTTTAATCAGATAGCAATTGACTGTGACGTTCAAAATGAACGGTGTGGTAATCGTTTGAATTTCCAATGTCATGGTTACACCCCACAAAAACTAACTTGATTTCAGTATAGATGATTTTCATGGAGTCCTGACAGTGAGCATGGACACGGTATGAGGATGCAAAATGTCACAAGAAATGGATTATTGGGTCGTTGCTTCAATCGTCTCACGCAAG
>JANQRM010000074.1 GCA_028284565.1 Anaerolineae bacterium
GTTGGGGTTTTGTTGGTAGCCTCAGTTATTGGCGGATTCTTGACGGTCGGTATTTTTAATCAGAGCCAGACCGCACAAGCAGAACGGGAAAATGCTGTACGTGCCCGTGATGAAGCCCTCCGACGAGAAATTGAAGCCGAAAGCCTCACCCTGGCAACGACTGCTCAACAAGCCTATGGAGATGGCGATGTCGGTTTGGCACTTGCATTTGCACTTGCCGCTACTACCGTAGAAAATGCACCAGAAATCACACGCAACACGCTTTCAACGATTGCTTATGATGCAGGTATACAGCAAGTCTTAGTCTACGATGGTTCGGAACAACCTGTGAATTTGGTAACAGTTTCTTCGGATAATCGCTATGTGCTTGCATCAATGAGTGAACAGTTTATCGGTTCTGGAGCCCTAACAGGTGCGGGACCGCCTCCACCGGGAGGACCACCGCCGCGAGGGGGACCCCCTGCCGGAGGACCGCCTCCACCACCACAAGGAGGACCACCACCGAATAATCCACAAAACGTTGCCAATCCTGTCAACCAACTACCAACTACTCCGCCTGTCATCCTATTATGGGACTTGGAGACAGGTGAAGTTCTACATGAATTTCATGAGCATGAAGGATATATTACGTCCGTTATCCTCTTACCGACAGAAAAAAATGAACCGCCGAGACAAGCTGTGTCAGCTTCCTCAGATGGGCGAATCATCTTATGGAATGTGATGACAGGGGAGATCATTCGAGAATTTGAGAATGAGTTTATAGGCTATCTCCGCTTATCTACGTCAGCCGACGGTAAGAAGTTGTTAGTGTCTGATGGAGAAGATCAATTTCGACTCTCATCTTTAGGACATCTATTATGGGATGTTGAATCAGGTGAGATACTTCAACGTGTTCCAGCGCATGAAGAAGGACTATTCGAGACCATGATGCATCCAGATGGAGACGTCGCCATTTCGATGTATGAAAATGGCATGCAACTTGTCTGGGATGTTGAAACGGGCAAAGAAATTGGGCGTTTCCAAATCCCAATAGAAGGGCTACGGCGAACTGCTTACTCGATGGCGTTGAGCGCCGATGGACGAACCGCCATCACCAATATTGGTCAAGATACTCTCGTTGCATGGGATATTGAAACGCTTTCAGTGATCACCCAATTACCTAGTGCCTCTCCTTCACCCATGCGCGTCGCTTTTGATGGAGAAGGAAAGCAGGCAGTTATCATAACCAATGAGGGTGTGCTTAGCACTTGGGATATTGATAATGTCTTGTTGTTAGGCGATCTGGCAGATCGAGAACAAGATTATCAAAGTGTCGCATTCAATTATGAAGGGGGTTTAGTAGTAGCAGGAACACGTCAAGGTCTTATTCAAGTATGGGATTTGGTCACAACGCATCCAGATTTGGTCTCAGGATTACACGAACATAACATTGAGCGTAGTGCCACCTTTTTACCCTCGTCCACTGAATCGCCCCTTGTACTGACCTTTGGCGCAGATGTTGTTGTTCAAGGTGAAGCACTCCAGCCTGAATTAGTTCTTTGGGATGGCAACACAGGTG
>JANQRM010000093.1 GCA_028284565.1 Anaerolineae bacterium
GGTTTCGGGATGACGTTGTGCCGTGATGAAGAGCGCAAAGTCACCATCCATCCAACGCAAGACATCATCTTCGAGGTCGAGGTTGGTGAAGCTACGGAAGGTCGTCCGCGCGAAGTTGACAATCATCGGAATGTCCACGCTTTCCAATTGTTGCATCTCGCTGTCAGATAAGCCCCCACTGATACCGAGGAATTGCGCGATTCCACCGTTCTCTTCTGCTAATTCACCGAAGCGGACGATGCTTTGAATGACGTTAATCACGGCTGGACCTAAGTCTGTGCCTTGAATGGAGAAGAGGGTGTTGGCAGGCAGATTTGCTGTAAAGGAGGGGCGTACTGGGTCTGGGACTAACGTAGTGAAGCCGAAGTCTTCTAAATCGGTGTCGCCGGGCATTTGGGCAACTTCGATGACATAGTTGTTGCCATCCATAACGGTGAAGCCCATCGCCATTGAACCCGTGAGACGATTGTAGCGTTCCATCAAGCGAGCAAAACCATCTGGTGCATTATCACCCATCATGTTCAGGGATTGTTGCATATTCATCTGGTTCAAAGCGGGGACATCGGCATAGAGACTAATGTTGTAGTCGCTTTGGGGCAAGGATGCCATTGCATCATTAAAGGTAGCCGATGATGCCAAGCTTGCATCGAGTCCATTCAGGGGCAAGTTCTCTTGCAAGCCAATCAACAAAAGCGTATCGCTGAGGGCGACTTTGACTTGTTCATTTGGGATCGTATATACATCGTAGCCACCAATGGTTTCCATTGTCACGAAGTCTTCATAGTCTGGCACGATGGTCTCAATGAAATTGAGGAATTGGTCTTTGCCTTGAATATCGACTGCAATCAATCCGGGCAATTCGCTGGCATTCATGAGATCGCCAAAGAACCCAGCCGACACTTTATCCCCTAACCATGGGCGGATGCCATTTGTGAAATCGACATCGAAGGAATCGAGCGCAAATTCGTTGAGCAAGTCCGTCATCGACATCGGCGGAATGTCATTGGGGAAGAAGGTGCGGATTCGACTGAGCAAGCCATCAAGTTGTTCGATGTAGCCGTCGTCCGTCCGTACACTCACAAACATGAGCGTGTCTTGTGGATATAATTCGGCATGGGCATTCAGTTCATTCAACGGGGTTGCCGAGGTGGTCAAGACCCCGCCGACGAGAACTGTCAGCAATAGCACGAATACAGTCAGGCGTTTCATATCATACTCCCTTTGATATTTGGTTAATCATGAGTGTCCTATGGATACTCTACACACTATACGCGGGGTTTTTGGGGATGTCGCATAAGGTTGTGAGAATTAACAGTCCCTTTACAATCTCGTAGAAAATTTTACATGCTTGAGTGATTAGTTGTTGACCTTTTGCTCTGCCTGCTATTAATCGATCAGCCGGGACCAAATTTATGTCTGTTCGTACGAAAAACAAATCTACAACATAAATCAGGCAAGTTAGGGGCGGTTCGCGAACCACCCCTTCAACGTGAAAAGGATTTGCTAGTCAGCATTTCAGCAGGTTAGCTATCAGTTTTTGATATGTTAAGGTGCAATCGCCTTTTCATCGTATCACAAAATGGAGTTCAAGTGGGATGCCTTTGGTGCGCGTAGACACTGCACGTCTCCATGCATTTGCATCGGGGATAAAGTCTGCTCTCATCGATATACAAAACATGCTACCATTAGCTACAATTTGCTCTGACCTGTGATGACAGGGAACAGAGATAATCGCAAAATTTGGTAAGGGCGTACAGCTGTACGCCCCTACATTTATGCAATATGCGTAAGCTCAAATTATTTTCGTCTTGGATATAGGTCATTTTTTTGCATGCGCCGAGACCGATTCATTCCCCTCATCCTCATGCTCGTCTTGACGGGTGTGTTTTTTCATCAATTGGCGTGGACGGACAAAATCTTTGCGCGCGGGGATACGTTTAATTATTTCTATCCCTACTGGGATGCGCGGAATGAAGCGATGCGCGCGGGTGAGTTGCCCCTGTGGACGAATGACCTGTTCATGGGTGCGCCATTGTTGGCGAATCCGCAACTTGGCACGTTTTATCCCCTGAATTGGCTGACGATTCCTTTTAATGCGCCGAATGCTATCCGCTATAGCATCTTGTTGCATGTTGTCATGGCTGGTTTGGGGATGTTCTCCTTGTTTCGGGTCGTCTCGAATGAGAATAGCTCCCGCTACTCGGCTTGGCTGGCAGG
>JANQRM010000095.1 GCA_028284565.1 Anaerolineae bacterium
CTCGTTAGAGGCGACCCACTGCTCCAGCCATACCCCCGGTAATCCACCACCAACAGCGACATGCCAATCTCACCGTACACCTCACCCATGATGTCATAATCCCGCGCAACCTCACCATTCCCATGAAAGTACAAAATCACTGGGCTATCCGCCTTATGGACATAGAAGCGATACCCTAGCCGTATTTCCTCATTAATCGGGATATGTCCATCGAATTGCTTGGGAATTGGCTCATCTCGCATCGTTGCTGAGCGCGGATAAAATAGGTTGTTCAAGATGGTCGGATGGTCAAGTGGATGCGCCGACATCATGCCTCATCATTCTGCATCGCATCAAGTTGAGCCACCAGCTTGTTGACTGCTTGTTCCCAACCCTGTTTCGCGCCTTCAGCATTCGCTGGGATACCTGCGTGTGGAATCGTCATTTTAGTACGCCCATCAACCTCTTCCAACAACACCGTCACAAGTGAGGTCATCGACGTGTCATCTGGCATCCCCATCGCAGACGGTGGCAGAACATTCCCCTGCTCGTCCGAGGGACTATCCGTATAGACCAATCGCTTAGGCGGAACAATCTCTTTGTATTCACCTGATGTCCACATCTTCATCGTGCTATTCGGCGTGTCCATTTCCATACAGACCAATTGTCGCCCACCAACCCGTACATCCATCTCCACCACCGGCACACGCGCCCCATTAGGACCATACCATTGCGCGAACAACGCAGGTTCTGTCCACATCCGCCACACAAACTCCACCGGCGCATCAATCGTCCGTTCAATCACAATCGCATCGTCTTGTGAAACCATCTCATCACTCATGGTTATTCTCCCAAAATATTAAATGCAACAAATCCCTAACGCCAACAGATATTAGACCTGTAGCGGCAGAGTATCGCAGTGTCGCAGGTATGTGTCTACGCAACCTACGCGCGACCCGTGTGTCTGCCAACATGAAGAAGTTTCTATGACTTACTGTTTTTGATTTATACATGCTTGTTGAAATCCCCATTAATCCAGACGGTTAATGTGTGTGATGATATAGACCTCCCATACGTCGGAGTTTGACGTGTCGATTGCTATCCACTGTCCAGAACCAGGAATGTTTCTCGAATCCGTGCCATAACCTACTAAATCGTATACTAATTTTTCCCAATTTTGTTGGCTTCTGAAATAATCAAAAGTATCACTCGACTCTGTTTCTGACGCAAATGTCTCAACAAGTGTTGAGGCTTCAAACAAATCAAAATCGCTACTATCCATCTGAAACCATACCCACATCGTACAATCGCCATCCCACCAATCAACTATTGCATCATAGTCGATTCGTTCTACAGAAGGCGGGAATTCAAACAAAGCACCAGCCTCGACATTCTGATAATTGGGGAAATACGAGCCAAAACACACCAGATAAGCATTGCCAAATGTCAAATACAGCAATCCGATGAAACATGCCATACACATTCCACAAGCTAAAAATGGTGAAAGCCAAATCAGTACGCGACGCTTGGAAGGTAGGAGTTTCGGTTGACGCTTCCGCTTATCTTTGGGATACATCATTTTGTCTTTACCAAATTTGATACTCTATCTCAACAATCGCGACCAAATACTAATCCCAACAAATATTAGACCTGTAGTGGCAGACCTGTGTGTCTGCCAACATGAAGGAGTTTGTACCGCTTCCTATTTCCGCTTTGCTTTCATATCTGACCACGCATCCCGTTAATCTACTGTGTCAACATCAGTAATTATATAAACTTTCCACCTATCCAAATGTGTATCATCAATAAATACCCACTGTTTAATAAGATATCTCCAACCATACCCTGCTAAATCATAGTCAATATGTTCCCAATGTTGTCGGCTTCTAAGAAGTTCAAATGTATCGTCCAACTCAGTATCAGCAGTAATAGATTTCGCAAATGTTGATGCTTCAAATGTCTCGAAGTCATCTTGATCCATCTCAAACCAAACCCACATCGTACAATTATAGAGTTTATTCGGTATCACCGCGTCATATTCAATTGAGTTCGCGGATTCAGGAAATTCAAAATAACCGTATCGTTCAACATCTTGCAAGGAGGGAAAGGGCGTTCTGAAACACGTGTAGTATGCCTCTTCCCATAGCGACATGAGACCAGCTAAGAACAACACCCCGACAGTGGCAGCCAATATCCCAAAAATAGCGAGTTTGGCAACGGGCATCCAATGGTCTAGGATAAAGACATCATTCGCTTTCCGTTTCCGCTTCTCTTTCATGGCTGTCACATTTATCCAATCGTGTTGCTGTCATACCATCTATTGTACACTTGCCTCGCGCAAGAGTCTGAATAATTAAGCGAACTTTAGAGTCCCGCTTACGGGGCTTCCCTTAACGACTAGCCCAATGGTTAGACCGTCGGGCGACAGAACCCGACCCAATGTTCTTGACAAACCTCCCCCATTTCCCTTATCATTCGATAGAACAAATGTGCCAAAATAACAAGTTCAAAATACTGAGACCTAAACATCTAATGTCGAAAATCGGTCAGCTCAAATCAAAAACAAACTTAATCCTTACTTATCACCGAAGCAATGGCAACAAACGGCAATAAAATGGCAAATAGGCAGGGCGTTGTTGCCGAAAAACAGTTTGCATTGCCGGCAATAAAAATCAAAACCAACTTTTCACAAACTGATTTCAAACCAAACCGTTGAAATTACCGTCCATCTTGTCTATCTTTAATTGATGAACAAAATGGGAAAGAAGGATGGCATGAGCGAAGACCGCCTACAACGCATGATGGACATCAAAGACCGCATTGTGAACCTCACCGAGTCGCCCTTATATGAGTACCGCACCTCTAATAACTACTTTCCTGTCATCGGTCAGGGTAGTCACACCGCCGACATCATGTTCATTGGTGAAGCCCCTGGCAAAAATGAAGCGGAACAAGGTCGTCCTTTCTGTGGTGCACCCGGGCGCGTCCTCGATGAACTCCTCGCCTCCGTTGACCTCAACCGCGAAGATGTCTACATCACCAACATCGTCAAAGACCGTCCGCCCGACAATCGAGACCCTCGCAAAGACGAAATCGAACTCTATTCACCCTTCCTCGTGGAGCAAATCGACATCATCCAACCGCGCATCATCGCCACACTCGGACGCTTCTCGATGGAATTTATTCTCAAGAGTTTCGATTCGGATAAGAAAAACGGCAAAATCAGCCAGCTACACGGCACACTCATCCCCATCAAGACATCCTACGGTGGCGCGCAGGTTGTCCCGCTATATCATCCAGCCGTCGCCCTCTACAAAGCCAGCGAAAAAGAAGTCTTAATGAAAGATTTTCAGGTGATGACAGAGGCAATTGCCAACATGGAAGCAGGTGAAGTCGATACAGGGGACTCCTCCCCACCCGAAGCACCACCCAAACAACAACCGCTATTTTAATGAACGAAATTAAACGATAACAAAATGTAGGGGCGGACAGCTGTCCGCCCTTACCAAATATATGAGTGGGTTAGAGTTATTAGGACGGTAGGGTTATTCCTCGTCCTCAGTGTCAATTTGAATACGCTTCTTGTTATCTGTGACGGTGCTTTCGACCACATCCTCATCATCGAGATCGTCCACACGGACGATCTCGATGCGGACTTTCGCCAGTAGCGCAACCACCGAGCCAATGAACGCCATGAAGGGAGAGAACCATGCAAATAAGCCACCGACAACCGCACCCGCCGCCAACGGGACTTCAATCAACTGTTTACCATCGGCATTATAGATGACAATGCGTCGCACATTGCTCTCTTCCACCAGTTGCTTGATGCGGTCAACGACCTCATTGCCTGCAACCTCAATCTCTTCTTTCCATTGACGTTCTTCTTCGTCAAGCTCTAAGTTGTTTTTCGGTTCGTGATCCATCTTGTGTCCTTTATGGTTATTATGCTTCTTATACTTAGTATACGCGAAGACAGCCCGCACGTTGCAGGCTTGCCTTAGAACTCTATTGGAATTTAGGATTTATTCAGGCTTGAGTGCCTCTTTGAGTGCTTTTTTGAGGTCATCGACACTCTCAAAAGTCTTCGTCGATTTGCTGATAAAACCACTGCTCAATTGGAGTTGATTCTCTTCGATGGCTTTCTTGGCTTTGTCATGGTCCTTGATGGGGTAAAAGTACTCGCGGGATTGTTGAACACGCCGTTCAATGCGGTCACGGATGTCTTTGACGTGTTCGGCTTGGGTGATGATGATAAAGTCCTCATCTTCCAGATGCCCAACAAAGTTGTCCGATTCACCATCTTCCTTGACCGCATTCTGCACCATCAAGGTGACGGCACGCAGGACATCATCCGCCGCGACAAAGCCATAGCGTTCACGGAATGTACCGAGACTGCTAATGGAAAATTGTAAAATCGCCCAGTCATCCTCGCGCTTGAGGGTATTTGCCAGACGCTCATCGACAATCGCCCCTTCTGGCAATTTGGTAACCGGGTTCGACACAGGGGATTGTTCGGCACGATTAATCGCATTGCGGACACGCAGGCGCAGTTCTTGAATATCGAAAGGCTTCGTGATGTAATCGACCACGCCTAATTCTAAGCCCTGTAGCTTGTCCACACGGTCACTCTTCTCCGTGAGGAAGATGATGGGAATGTCTTGTGTCTTGCGGTTCTCGCGCAGTTCCCGACAGACATCGTAGCCACTTTTATCGGGCAAGCGAATGTCCAACATAATGAGGTCAGGGGGGGTATCATTCGCAGTCTTAATGGCATCTTCCGCCCACGCCGCGGTCAAGACTTCGTAATTCTGCACCCGAAAATAGGAGCTTAACATCTCAGATAAATCGAGGTCATCTTCAACGATGAGTATGCGATGTTCATCTGCCATCTTAGATTCTCAATTCGATGTCATGATTTGATTACATGAACCGCCATGTGATCGGCAATGACG
The DNA here is from genome assembly GCA_028284565.1 of Anaerolineae bacterium. Next base: position 4,932 of record JANQRM010000095.1, read on the forward strand.
ATTCGCCTATCATAGTTTACTCGTATTTGGGGGGATTAATCAAATGGAGATTGAAAAGAAAAGATATTAACTGACATCTCTATCATTCGTCAAAATTGGAGCCAAGGGCTTGCCGACTGACACGGAAGATACAGTCATGGTCGCCTGTGGCTTGGCAGGCGATTTCGCGGACGTAGAACTCCATGCCATTCGATGACCAGCGTAGACACTCTTGGATAATCCCAGCCAGCGCATGACACACGGGCTTTTCCGTAGTGCGTCCCCACGCCATTGGACTCGCACTGACGATGAATTTGAGTTCGTCTTCGGTGATTTCCACTTGGGATTCTTGGTCGCTGAAATTGGTAAAAATCGCCGCGAGACCACGCAAGCCGATGTCCATCTGTGAATGGAGGGGTAACGCACGAAATGCCGGGTCAGCGATGCCCTTCATTGCACCAAAGCGTTTGAGTCCCTGTGCAAAGGAGGCACGTCCAATCCGTAAGGCAATGCCACGCCCGCCCTTCACACCATACATCTGCTCTAGGGCTTGGTTGAGTGCCGCCATATGCGCGAAATCGAATTGGGCATCCAAGTTATCTGGCGGGGGGTTGGTGACATAGTTATCAAGTTCAGCCAGACTGAGAAGACTGCTTAAGCCATGCCGTCCCATCACCTCTTCCATAGCGATAAAGAACGCGCGCGCAATACGATTGGGATAATATAGCCCACTGGTCTCCAGCACGGCATCCATCGCTTTCGGTCTTAGACGATTTGGGTTAAGGCTTCAACAGCGCGAGTTACATCCAACAAAATCAGTCCGAGCTTGGCATCTTTACGGGCAATCACGGTTAGCACGGCTTCTTCCCCAACGGCAGTGAGGATGACATAGCCATTTTCCCCACGCACGTTGACTTGTTCCAGTTCGCCTCGGCTGAGTTCGGACGAAATCCGTTCCCCCAGTGAGAGCATCGCCGCCGACATCGCACTCACACGGTCTTCTTCAATGCCGGAGGGCAGGACAGATGCCATACTCAAGCCATCCACACTCACAATCGCCGCCGCTTCGACATCGCCGGAACTGGTTTGTAAATCGCGCAGACGCGCCATTAATTGATCTGTCCGTGACATTGACATAGGTTTCGTTTTCTCCTACTGCGATTTGTTCAAATCTTGCTCAGTTGGTCGCTCAAAAAAGTGTATTCACTATTATACAACGGATTGGCAATCTCTCAGCTTAAGTTAGCCAACCTGTAACGGAATTGTACACCAACATGCCAAAAACTGCACGAATTACAGAATACTGTAGCCAGAGAAATCGACACAACTACTAATTGATAACAATGATGAGCATCATTAACCAACATTTTATGACAAAACGAGTGATAAACCCTCCGAAACAGGCGCAAAGGGGTTTACAAATCAGAAAAAATGTTCTAAGATAAGATGGAAATGAGAAATTATGTTCTGATTATGCGAATTTCATGCATAAAACGACAGAATATCAGTAGGAAATAAAGATGACAACATACCAAGCTCAACTCCGAAATGTGCGAGGCATAGGGTCAATACGCTATCAAACCATTCTCAATAAACTTGGCGAGACCAAACAATCGTTGCTGTCCTTATTTACCATGCAACCGGAAACCATTAAAGCACAATTTGGCGTGCCGATTCATGTGGCACGGGCGATTGCCGATATTGACATTTTTTCTGAGCGAAGCCAAGCACACATCAAACCAGAACAACCATCAACCACGCTGATTCACCCAGACATCATTGCACTCAGTCGAGACGATGAGCATTATCCACAGCGACTCAAAGCTCTATTCGGCGATAAAGCTCCTGAAACACTCTATATCTGGGGCAATTTAGACTTGCTGAATTATCCTACGGCTGGATTTTGTGGCTCGCGGGATGTGAGCAACAAAGGGATCAAAATCACGATTGATACAGCCGAGCAATTGTCATCGGCTGGGTGGGTAATTGTCAGTGGGCATACACGCGGGGTTGATACTATTGCCCATCGAACTGCATTGGAAAACAATGCTGGAACGATTCTGGTCTTGCCCCAAGGCTTTAACGATTTCCGCCTCCGTTCATCACTGAAGCGCATCGCCACGAAGGAAAATTTGCTCATCATCTCTGAATTTGAGCCGGGAGCAAGCTGGGCTATCGGACGTGCCATGCAACGGAATCGCACCATTGCGGGATTATCGGATGTGATGCTTCTGCTAGAATCCAGAATGGAGGGTGGGACATTTCATGCCGGACAAACCGCTCTGCGTTTGAATCGCCCCTTGTACATCCCTAAATATAGAGAAATCAGCGAGGAAACAGCCGGCAATGACCATCTTCTCCGACAGGGTGCCATTCCGTTGGGAAAAGATAAACAAACGGGTCGTGCCAACATCCGCCCGATACTGGCAAGGGCTGACTTATTGAGAGCGGCAAGCTAAGAAAAACGATTGGCACTCGCAATGGGATAAAAGTCAATTTCAATCCTATCCCTGACCTGAGCAATTGATTACAATCCCCTTTTGCTCAGGTACGATCGGAAACGCCGATGCCTCACATTGTCTATGCTAACTCCTCTGATATTGAGGGATTCCACCCATCCGAAGCCACAACACAACAACCCTTGCTTGATCTAGGCATTAAATCATCTGCCGAAAATTGGGATGACAAATCAGTCGATTGGACAAGCTACGATGCGGTGGTGATACGGTCTTGCTGGGATTATCATACCCGCCCTGATGATTTTTTCTCATGGATTGACCACTTGCAGGTGAATAGCATAACCATTTGGAATCCTCCTTCGATATTGAAATGGAATAGCAACAAGGTCTATCTACGAGAGTTAGCGGAACAAGGCGTAACGATTGCGCCGACGGTATGGGTGACGCAAGGTGAAAACGTTGATTTAGACAGCCTACTCGCTGAGCAAGGGTGGGATGAGGTGGTGGCGAAACCGATGGTTAGCGCAACTGCCTACAACACATGGCGATTCACTCAAGCCGAAGCGAAATCGCAACAAGCAGAATTTGAACGGGTGATACAGCATGGTGATATGATGATTCAGCAATTTGTGCCAGAGGTGGTTGACAAAGGCGAATGGTCATTGATGTTCTTCGGCAAGCAATATAGTCACAGCATCCTCAAACAGGCGAAAGCGGGGGATTTTCGTGTGCAAGATGAATGGGGTGGGACGATTCACCCCCAAGAGCCATCATCTACTTTAATCGAGCAGGCAGAAGCCATCTTATCTCAAATTGAGTCTCCGCTTCTGTATGCGCGGGTGGACGGTGTAGCACGGGATACTGATGAATTCGTGCTGATGGAACTCGAATTGATTGAACCGCATTTATATCTGGACGTTGATACGGTTGCTCCACAACGCTTTGCTGAGGCAATAGCAAAAGTGTTGCCTTGAACCACAGAGGACACAGAGAGGTATACTATGCCAGCCTCATACTTCATCAGTCCATTTTGTCCGCCTGTTTGGGATGGGGAAACAATAGTACGAATTGAACCCCAACATTATGCAAAGGATTGGTTGATAAATGGGATGCTGAAATAACCTCATCAAATTTATCTAGCGATGAATTTAAGCTCACTTGGGACATACTGGAGCAAAATGACATTCTTCTGCGTGGTTGGCTTCAACCTGATAGAAAAATTGTCTCGATTGATGGAACAGCTGAATTAATGGCAGAGTTCGCTATCTGGCATCGAGATGTTATCGCAAAAAATGAATTGTTTTATCTCTTCGATGAGGGGTTAAACATCATCATCGAAATCAATGACACGATAACGGCGAATCAGATCGTCAACGAAATAAATACGCACTAACATTGCAGAATCATTCTTTTGATTGCCACCAATCAGCGAATTGATAATAGACGGAGTGCGTCCCCCATCGAGCATAGAGGGCTTGGAGTTGGTCTGGAGAGAATGAGCATAAGGGGATGTTATAGCCATCAGGGATGAAGATACGCCATAAATCCGACCATGCTTGGGGACAGTCGGATGCATCAACAGATTGGG
>JANQRM010000067.1 GCA_028284565.1 Anaerolineae bacterium
AAGCCGCACCTGAGCGTTGGTATCGTCGCTTCTTTACCGAATGGGAATCCGTGCCGGGCAATCATCGCATCGTCGGTAACCGCCTGACCTACACCGTGACCTGCAATATCACCGTACCAGTGGGATAAACCTTGCCCAATTCACTTGAGATGAGTTCATCATATCGCGTGGACTCATCTCTTATAATCGCAGCATACCCTCCAAAACCGTTACCGCTTCACCACCCACTTTTACGCCTGTAATGTTGTCGCGTTCACCCACAATCTCGACCCACGCCTTACCCGGACGATTCATCCAATGCCCCTGCTCCGCAATAAATCTCGGCATATCAATCAGTCCATACTTCCACAGATACGAAGACATACTCCCCGTCGATGAACCCGTAAAAGGGTCTTCATGCGTATCGGGTGGTAAGCCCGGATGCCGCGCAAACGTGCTTCCTTCTCCTGTTATACCTTCCACACAAAACAGATGCGGTCCCCCAAAGAAGTCACCCGTCTCACGTAGTTCCCGATATAAGCGATGATTCAAGGTCATCCGTTTCAGTGCACCCAATGACTTCAAGGGAATCATCAAATGCTTCGTCCCTGTACTTACGGTCTGTATCGGATAGCCTTCCAACACGTCATCCTCCGTCAATCCCATTGCAGGCATCACTGCTTCGGGCGCATATGTCCGGAAAAATTGTGGCGGGTTTTGCGTCATCGTGATTCGAATCGTTCCATCATCGTGCACAATCTCAACCGGAATGATCCCCGCATTCATCTCTAAGGTAATCGTCGTCGATTCACCCTCAAGTGCAATCATTCCCTTTTCAATCAAGGCATGCGTCGTCGCCACCGTCGGATGCCCAGCCAATGGGATTTCATTTGCTGGCGTAAAATAGCGCACCCGAAAATCCGCCCTATCCGACTGCAAGACAAACGAAGTTTCAGATAAATTCATCTCCAACGCAATCGCCTGCATCTGGTCTTCAGACAAGCTATCCGCATCATACACAATCGCACAGGGATTCCCTGCCAAGGGCTGATTCGTAAAGGCATCCACTTGCATCATCGGGAATTGGGGCATCGTTGTTATCCTTGTAACACACCTTAAATTAATGAACTCAGATACCTTACCTCAGATTAGAAACCATGAGAATGAACCAACTATATCCGCTCACCTCGCCGATGCAAATACATCGTCGCCTGTCAACATTTTGTGATACCATGAAAATATCATCACAACTTAACCACTCTGAAAGCTGACCATCTAAAATGCTGAGATGCTAAAAACTCAAACATTCACATCATCAAAGATGCATCCCATGACCCAATACCCCTACCCGACCTACGGACCGCAACCCCCAGCACATCGGCTCCCAACCCCCATCCATCGCAAGGTGCTGATGATTACGCACAACCCCGTCCTCCACAATGAAGGTGGGCAAACCGTCCGTGAATACTTCAATTGGAATGAACCCGACGACCTCGCGGAGCAGTATATTAAAGATGTGCAATGGTGTACCTATGGTTATGCCAATTACGAAGTCGTGGAGCGCGTTGTCGTCGATGGCTATCCCATCAAGCGCGATGGCTTTCGATATGATGAACAGAGTTATATGAAGGCATGGCGGGAGAACAACTTCTATGACCCTGATGGCGTAGACTACCTCGAACTTGTCCGCGAATACGACATGATTGAAAAGGTCAATTCTGGGGAGATTGATGAGGTTTGGCTTTTTGGTCATCCGTATGGAGGCTATTACGAATCCATCATGGCTGGACCCGAATCCTTCTGGTGCAACGCCCCTCCCCTACTAGGTACAGAACATGCCAACCGACGCTTTGTTATCATGGGCTTCAACTTTGAACGGGGTGTCGGCGAGATGCTCGAAGATTTGGGACACCGTGCTGAGTCAATGATGTTCAAAATCTATGGCACAGACCTCACCGACGACAATCTCTTCATGCGGTTCTTGAAAATCGAACGCGACCACCCCGGCGAATCGGAAGTCGGCAGTATCCACTTCTCACCCAACAGCACCCGCGATTACGAATGGGGCAACCCCACCCCCGTGCCGAGTCGCTGTGATACATGGTATAACTTTCCACATTTAGATGGCGAACCGAAGACCGTCACTTGTAACGATTGGGGCGATGGCGATATTCGACTGCATCATCTTTGGTGGTTTCGGCATATTCCCCATGTCATCGGCGAAACAAATGGAGTCTTAAACAATTGGTGGGAATACATCATTGACCCCAACACGATTAAATGAAGAGGATGAATAAATTACATCTTAAGGTTATTCTCTCGAACTGAGAATTACAATGGATACGGTGAAAAGACATAACACAGGAGCCGACGATGATTTCACTGATTTACGCCAGTTCTGCCACACAAAAAATGTCCAGTGACGAATTAATGACGATATTAAATAAAGCACGCGAGAAAAACCAATCACTCGATATTACCGGGATGTTGTTGTATCGAGATGGGAACTTCCTTCAAGTCTTGGAAGGTGACGAGGAGAAAGTCACAAGATTATACAACACCATCGCTGAAGACGCCCGCCACGATGGAATCTTAAAGTTAAGTCAACGTCCCATCTCCCAACGTGAATTTGGCGATTGGAAGATGGGTTTTGTCGACTTAGAACAACTTAAGCTAGAAGATGTCCCCGGCTATTCTGACTATCTTAATGCTTCCCTAACAGCCGATACCTTTGAGGACAATCCCTCATTGGCGATGACCTTCTTACAGGCGTTTCGAGATTCCATTCGATAGCGTATCAGCATATAAGTCTTCGCGTGACCACGGGAGATTGACTTTGCCATGATCTGGTTTAGCTAGCAAACTCTGCACCACATTGACCGTTGCAGAATCAAAGCCCAAAATCGAGGCAGACATATAAGCTTTCCAGACACGGAAGATTTGCCCGCCTACTAACTCAATGGCTTTCTCTTGATTCGCCATTAAACGTCGAACCCAATGCGTCAGCGTCTTGGCATAATGTTCACGCCAGTTTTCGACATCACGCACTTCAAAGCCGGCTTCTTCTGCACGCAAATTAACCTCACTCACGGGTGTCAACTCACTATCCGGGAAGACGTAACTCATGCCAAATTGCCCACGACCCATAATCCGATACTCAACCAGCCGTTGCAAAAATGGCAATTCATCTTCCACAAACATGGATATTCCATGATTCAAGAACAAGCCAGCCGGCTTCAACAATTGATACGCCTGCTCGAAGTAGGTCGGCAGTTGGCTCCTTCCGACATGCTCATACATCCCAATGCTGACGATCTTATCGAAGGACTCATCTAAATCACGATAATCAAGGAGACGTGCTTCCGCTTTATCGGCGATACCCGCTTCAGCAAAGAGCTGATTGGCATACTCATATTGTTGCTGGCTCAAGGTCACACCCACAGCTTCTACGCCATAATATTCGACAGCATGTTTAATCATCCCGCCCCAACCACAGCCGATATCCAATAGGCGTTCACCCGGTTGCAAGCGCAAACGCCGACAGGTTATATCCAGCTTTTGGTATTGAGCCGTATCAATATCCTCTTCACCTGTGCGGAAATAGGCACAAGAATAAATCATGCGCTTATCAAGGAACAACTTATAGAAATCGTTGCTCACATCATAATGATATTGAATAGCAGACAAGTCACGGTCTTTGGAATGTATATCCCCTTCTAAAGACACGGCATCTCGCTTGACATGTAGTTGAGCATCGTCTTTGGGAAGATTCCACCACAATCGAAGCAACCTCAGCAAATTGGACGCTCCATAATTATCCGCATTAAAGCCTTCGATATGTCCTGCACCCGCAAATATGCCCGTCTCAGCCACTTGGCTCAGGACTTTGACCATAATCAGCGGATCGTCACTTTCGATTTTGACATCCCCCCGCACATACGACTCTCCAATCTTCTTCTCAATCGGGATAGAAAACATCCGCCGCAGGGTGCCGGGCGAACTGAGAACGACTGTATAAGAGGCATGTCCATCAGACAGGAGGATGTCGCCATCCCAAAATTGAAGATCGAAATCACGGGGTTGTGGAAACAGGGCATCCACAAATGCCATCACACTGTGTTTTGCTTTATCTACTGCGCTGAACGACGATTGACCAATAGCGTCCATCACATCACCTCGGAAATAACTCCTTCTACAGAAATGAATTTATGTAACACTTAAGCTAATTGTTACAGTTTAATTATAACAAGGCTGTAACATCGAGGTCAATTAACAGACATCATAGATAGGAATCCTAGGAAGACGCGATTGGGATAAGTCGGAAAACTGGATGTTGGTCTGCTTCCACGGTAAAAGCGTCTATGTCTGAGTCAGGTTGAGCATCAAAATACGATTGTGTAATCGTGTTCTCTTTTAAGATAGCGTTTGAGTATCAGCGCACTCGTTTGGGCATCGAGTTCTTCAAAATGGAAGTTTTGTATTTTTCGTCCACGTGTAATTTTGACTTCCCCAGCTATACGGGCGTTTTTCACCCAATTAACCTCACCATAAGGTGATACCAGATAGGTTGCATCGTCCTCGATGATCATGGATACAGGTAGAGAGCGCGGTTGTCCCGACTTGCGCCCAGCGACGGTTAACATTGCCATCCGATCTGGTGTCATCCCCAAACGAATCATACCCTCAACGATTTTATTGACGATACGTCTCATGATTCCAGCTTGGTAGCTTGTCTTTGCCATGATTCCCTTCAGTCTATTTTTTGCTGTCTTAAGATTACTACGTTATAAATCAGCTAAGGTTGCTCAGAGATTAATGACATTGTGCAAGATGAAAGACTTTACTTCTAAAGAAATGTTTACAGATTCTGACACTTTCAGGTTTGCAGTTAACCGAATTCTCTTTAGAATAATAGACTGTAACAAAACAGTCGGGTTGAATGCACATCAAAAAGACTAACCGCGCTGTCAAAGTTACAATAAATATAGCAGGATTGTTTCCTAAAATAATACCTGTGAAGGGGTATTCGGCATGTTAAATGGCTTATCAAAAATATTTTCTCGTTCTCTGCTCTTGTTGTTGCTGTTTGGGCTAATGGGGGTTGCCTTCAGCACAATCAACCTTGCGCCAGCACAAGCGCAGGTTGTTTGCACTGTCAGTGGACTAGCGTACTATGATTACGATCTCGACACAACCCAAAATGGAAATCCGGCTTATACAGAAAATGGTCTCTATAATGCAACCGTGACTGTCTATTATGTCAATGCTGGGGGTGTGGATGCAACCTTGACAACCACCACCGATGGCGCGGGCAACTACAGCATCACCATTCCCGATTTGAGTGTAACGGCGCAGGTTGTTCGCATCGAATTTACAGATTTCGCCTTCTTTGCCCGTTCGGGTCGTTATGGCGCAGGTGGGACAGGCTCTGGCACAACCACGGATTTTGTCGATTGTAGTGGTGGCGTAGGGACATCCAATCTCGCGGTTGGTTCAACAGAAGCTTACTGCCAATATCGGGATGACCCCCATATTGTGACCTCCTGCTTTACAGAAGGACCACAAGGTGCGGGTGTACCTGCGTTGGTCAGCTTTGCATACGACTCTGGTTTAGACCCCAATGTTTTTGGCAACGTAAATGAATCCGGTGGGACATCCATACGTACACAAATTGGTCATGTCGATACAGCCCTCGATACTCAACTCGGTGCAGTTATTGGGATAGCTCATTCTCGTGTACGAAATATTGTCTATTCAGCCTCGTTTATGAAACTACGGGTCGATTTTGGTCCGACGCAAAACCCCGGCACCATCTATTTGACTGACTTAACAGGAGTCGTCGCGAATGCCACACCTTTAACCACGTTAATCGCCGCTGGTCCCGGTGAAACCATTGCTGATTGGCATCCAGAACTGGTTTTGGCTGCAGGACCACCAACCGAAACTTCGGCTTGGGATTATGTCGGCAAGCGTGGCTTGGGTGACATTGATATTTCTCCAAGTGACAATGTCATATATGCTTGGAATTTGTGGGATAAAAACTTATATGCTCTAGAACTCAACGCTGCTGGGACTGCTGTGATTAGCACGACAACTTACCCGATGCCACAACCTGCCGCCTTTGGTGCAACACGCGACTGCTTACTTGATGGTGGAACACCATTAACCGGAGCCGAGTCCGCCGCACTATACCCAAATTTCAATAATCCAGCCGACTCGAATGTAGATTTACGTCCCGGTGGAATCAAAGCCTATGGAGATCGCCTCTTTGTTGGTGTGACGTGTACCGCGGAGTCCATGTCGCTCGATAATCCTGGAGCGGCTGATACGCCACCCTATGGCGCAGTCGGTTATGAATTAGAACTCGCCGCTTATGTCTTTGAATATCTAATTGACACCACAGCAAATCAAACTTTAACCGGACCTACACTGGTTGCCGAGATACCCCTCGATTTTGAGCGTGGCTGTGTACGCCAGTTTCCAATAGCTTGTCATGATGCCAATTGGCGACCATGGCAACCGCGCTATGCTAGCACGTTCCATGATTACACAGCGACAGGTGATGGTGAGCAATTTGTCTTTCCTCAACCTTGGCTATCCGACATCGAACTTGACGAAGATGGCTTTATGGTAGTGACCTTTACCGACCGCCTTGGACATACCGCAATTGATAATCCGGGGGAAATTACCTCTGCCGGGGATGCCTATATGCTCGCACCGCCAGCAACTCCACCAACAGCTGGGGTTGCTAGTCCAGCATTTAGTTATACCTTGGAATCTAATGGAGATCTTGCTCATGGTTCTGGAGCGCGCGCCAATAGCGGGAATGCTCCAGATGTCGCGCCTGTCCCCGGCACAACACGTGGACCCGGTGGAGAAGCCTTCTTCTGGGAAGATTATTATGCCTTTAACGCCGCACCAAATGTCCTCGACTTTCACCAGCAATTGATTCAGGGAAGTGCTGGAATAGTGCAGGGGAAAGGTGAGGTCGTCATGGCTTCGATGGACCCCGCTCACTGTGATTCGCGTTTTGGTGGACCCGCTTGTGGAGCTATAGGCAATGGCGTGAATTCTGGGGGACTCATTTGGATGAGCAATCAAGATGGTAGCCGTCAAAATAGTGTTGAATTGTTTGAGGCGACGACAACGGGTGGCTTCGCAAAAGCCATTGGGATTGGGGATGTCGAGTTTGTTTGTAGTCCACAGCCCTTAGAAATCGGCAATCGCGTTTGGTATGACCCCGACTTAGACGGTGTACAAGACCCCAATGAAGTCGGTATTCCGGGTGTTACTGTGAGTCTATACGTTGATTCAGATAACGATGGTGTGGCAGATTTGTTGGTGGCACAGATGCTGACGAATGCGGATGGGGAATATATCTTTAACGAAAACATCACAGGCGCGCCCACCCCGTTTACCATGACATTCACAAGTGGGAATACCGCAGGACAAACATTCTTGGATATTAACGGCAATGGTACGCGACACGGGGGTGCAACGACGGGTGCTGATTTTGGTCAGTTTAGTGCCTTTGAGCCACAAGGGATTCTCGCCAACACGATTTATGAAGTTCGGCTCGATAATGTAGCAGATTTCCAACCGGGCGGTCCCGTGCATGTCGCTGTAGGGAATGTCCAGCCCTTTGAGTCCCCGACGTTTAATGATACGACTGCTAATGGAACCATCCGAGATGACAATGGCGTTCAGCAGGGAGGAGCATTACTTGGTTTCCCCGGTGTGCAAGTAGTGGCATTTGTGAATACAGCCAATTGGGGGGATAATGACCATACATTTGACTTTGGTTTCTTTGGGACACCCCCGACCCCAACACCCACACCCACCACGCCACCGGGGGTTGCTGGCCCTGCTGGTACTCCGGGACCGGGAGGTAGCGGAACAAGTTCTGGGGTTGGGGATATTCCTGATTTCTTATTGGGTGTGACAGAATTGCCAGCCACGGGTGAAACACCCATATGGCGCAATCTCTTTATCGGTGCTTTGGTTGGCATTGTCACTATTATTGCAACAGGAGTCGCATGGCAACGTCGCCGAAAGCGAATATTCAATCCTTAGCATAGGATACAATCTAAAGACTTCCAAAGATGCTATCCATATGATGGCATCTTTTAAGTTGTAACAAAAAATCAGCCTAAGCATGAGAACTTAGGCTGAGGTTGAGAAGGGTCGAATGCTATCGAATTTAGGTGTTATGAGGCAACCGGAATGAACATTGTTTCTGGGACATCGTCCGGTTGGGTGATTACTTGGGCAAATTCTGTCAGGTTAAATGTAGTAGGCAACGTTTGTAGCCAAGCCTGAGCAGTGAGAGATAGCCCATGTTTTGCCATCAAACCTTTATCACGGTCAATGACTAATTGATTGCAAATAGATGTATCAAATAAGGCAAGTCCCATTAATTGATCAAGCGCATGTTTATCTTCATCAGATAAATGGTAATGCCAAACAGATTTGAAACTTTCTCTGTCCGAATTCATCGATGCTGGTTTGCGCTCGATGACCGACTCAAAACGGCTGAGCATAGCAGTTCTCCTTGAACGGACCAAAAAACGATTCCACAAATAAATCTAATATGAATCGCTAACCTGAAAGTTCTCTCAGTGGATGTTAGCAACAACCCGTTGAGGTGATCGGACCTGCGGCGACAATCATAGCAGTGGTGGCAATAATGACAACAACTGCAGTCAAAGCAATAGCGCGTACACGATTACGAAACATTTTAAACTCCATAAAGAAAAAGATATCTGATCGGTGATAGTCAGAGCTTATCGTCAGGTGTGCAACAGCGCGCTTACCAATCCAGTAACAAAAATTAAATAAAAAAGTCGCTACCAGAGCGACACAAAATGTAATGGTTTCAATTTAGAAATATGTGCTGTTTAGCCAGACAAACGCCTACCGATTGGTCTCGCTAGAGCTGATAACTTTGCCCTTTCATGAACTTATTCTATCAGTTCTTTAGCTAATGCTATCGTTTGTGGTGAGGGGTCTACTCCCAAATCTTCCTGAAACCGATTCTTCATTTGCAGGAAATGTTCAAGAACTAGATGTTTCTCACCTAAATCAGCATAACATTTCATAATGGCACGATGAGCATTTTCACGGTATGGGTCAAAATCAAGACATTGTTTATATAGGCGTATAGCTTCTTGGCAGTCTTTGCGGTAACGGACGCAATTAGCTTTGCCGATCAACACTTCGATATAGAGTTCGTTGTAAATATCTCGTTGCAAGAGAACCCAGTCTTCATATAAAGAGCTGAGAAACTCGCCTTCATATAATTTCAGAGCTTGTTGCCATAGGTCCTCTGTCCGAGCATCAGAAAACGGTAGTAATCGTGCTTCATTCGTCAATTGTTCCAGTCGCTGGGCATCACACCATATTTTGACTTGTGGATTCAACATATAACGGTCATCTTGAAATATGACGATGTTATCGCCAACTGCTTTGCGGATACGATAGAGTGTAGTGTGGAAATTTGAACGCACTTGTTTGGCAGTTTGGTCGGGCCAGAAGGCTTCACAAATCTCTTCACGGCGTTTCGCACCTTTAAAAAGGA
>JANQRM010000073.1 GCA_028284565.1 Anaerolineae bacterium
AACTTGAGGGCTACAGTCGGACAATCGCTCATGATTTGCAATCTCCTCTGAGTGTCATTCCCATGAAGGTGAGCCTCGTTAAACGCTATCTGCCTCATATACCGCCCAAAGCAGAAGAACATCTCAATGATATTGTCCAGCGGACTCATCATATGTCGGAGATGATTAATCAACTGTTGGTCTTGGCAAAGTTGCGCGATTCGACAGATACACTGATGCGCGTGAATACGGAAGCCTGTGTCCAAAATGCCCTGTCACGTTTCCCTGCAGTTGAAATGGGTGAGGTTAATATCTCCCTGCCAGAGCAATACCCACGTGTCTTGGGTCAACAGCAGTGGATTGAAGAGGTCTTTGCCAATTTGATTAGCAATGCCATCAAATATATGGGCAATGCCAATCCAAATCCAAGCATTGATATTCGGGTAAAGCCCCTATCGAATGAGCGACAGATTCGCTTTGAGGTCGAAGACAACGGCATAGGGATACAACCCGATGATCAGACGAAGCTATTTCAAATGTTCACCCGCCTTCATACGGTGGATGTCGAAGGCATCGGACTCGGCTTATCTATTGTGCAACGGATTGTGGCTCGGTTGAGCGGGAAAGTTGGTGTGCATAGTGTGTTTGGCAAAGGGAGCATCTTTTGGTTCACACTCCCCAGTGCCGATTTCTCGATGATGTGATGTTTTGATAAATAAGTAAGGGCGTAGAATTGCTGTGTCTACGCGCAACAGCTATACGCCCCTACAAGGAATCGAACTTAAAAGGACATAATCTACGGCTGTCCAATCCCCATATGGAACGCCACGACATAATCCCCAAACGTGTTCATCCCAGAACTCCGCATCAAGAAATTAAAGAAGCCACCTTCCATGCCTTCTTCCAGCGGAAGGGTCAACATGGAGTCAAATTGATAGCCGCCTAAATCGGAACGTCCAGCGCGAGAGACATAAGTCCGTGACATACTTGAGGAATCGCCCCAGCAGAGCTCAGGATTGCCCGAATCGTCACAGGCGATGAACACACCATCGCTATCTTGAACGAATTCATACTGGCTATCGACCAACGCAATCAGAGGATCAAAGCGACTGGTCACGGAAATCATATAAGCTGAGACAGGCACACCCGATGCCACCATACCCGGCGTGATTTCCACACTAAAGGGGTCGCCTGCACCATCTGCACTGGTCAACGCCATGCCTTCAAGTAGCAGGAGGAACTCGCCAGTTTGGTCGCCAAAGCCACCCACAACAATCGTGACATCCTCAAAGGCGAAACGGCTATTGTTGGCGAAGGGAACTTGTGAATTGGTGTTGTTTGGCTCAATCAAGCCCGTGGTTGGGAGTTGCGCGGTAAAGGTGGCGGCATTGACATCATCATCCGTGCATAATCCACGTCCGTTTTCATCAAGCACCGCCAACACGGGATCGAAGCCATTGATACCCAATGCTGTAGCCGTATAAGTAAATCCAGAGCGCATCTGTACCACTGTTACCGGAATACCATTCGTGATGGTTGTACCATTGTTACACTCGACCGTCATTCCGGCGGGTCCGGTAAAGGTGCTGTTGTTATTCGTGTTGGTGTCTGTGTTGTTATTAGACGAACCGTTGTTGTTGGGAAGAGGAACGGGTGGACCATCAGGAACAATCCCCACCATCTCGACGGCATCAATTTCGTTCCAGTCACCCGTGAGCGATTGATCGAGGTTGATTTGAATCCCATAGATATAAGGGATATTGGCGAGGTTGAGGTCAATCGTCAAAACACCGGGGCAAGGTGTGCCGGGGTCGGCACTCCCACGCACGGGAAGCGGTTCGCTCCCATCAGCAGGGATAAGCGCAATCCCTGTAATCGCACCCGGATTAAAGGTCTGGTAGATATTCACCTGAGTCGGAGTCACTGCCACATCATAATAGACGTTGAGTGTCTCGACGCTGTTGTTACTTAGAGAAGCCCATGCGGTTGGTGCATCGGCACAGACTCCCGTGTCGGGTTCGCCGGTGGCTTGCATGGCGTTCCAGTTGGTTGCAGTATATTCACTTGTGGCATCGGCTGAGCTTGCCCATTGGCGTAGTGTGGCTTCATCAGGGTCTTCGACCTGTGCGAAAGTGGGGACAAGACTCAACATCAAAACGATTATCAGTAGCAAACTTAATTTCAATTTCATATGCCTGACCTTCTCCTAACAGTTGAATACGATACTTTCTATTGTAGGAGAAAAGGCAAATCACAAACAAAAGGTTTTGGCGAATTTTTGCAAGTTTTTATGGGTTGCTGTTTTGATGACCCATGAAGAGTTGCGCCAGTTGATGTTCTTGAGTTTTGCGGGCATCTGCTTCCCCCGCAATTTTTTGCTGGAAATCACGGAATTCGGTCTCTGCAAAGCCAGCCCAACCACTCACTTGAATGGCAAAGAAGGAGACACCTTCCGGGTCCCAGTCGCTTTCTTGGGCGGCTTGCGCCAGCTTATGTACCAGAAAGGCAGACGCTTCAGCTGTGGACATGCCAAAAGGTCCGGTGCGTTTGCGGGCTTCGTGGGCATAGTCCCCCGCTTTTTTGCTGATGGCTTTCAGTTGGTCGAGGTCTTGGCTCTCGTCAATCTGGTTGGCAAAGTCAGCTAAACCCGCTTTGGAGAGAATCCGTACAAGGGCAGGTTTGGCTTGTTCCCACGCGCACCAGTTAACAAATTGTTGAATAACTGCGTTGGGCAAGGTGTCTTTACCAAGATGTTCTAGGAGATTTGTACTCATGAAAGCGCATCATCCATCTAGTGAAATCATTTAACGCATCATAGCATATCTAAGGATATTGCACTCATGACGTTATGTTAGGAAATTGTAACGACTATAAGCCGAAATGTTAGCTCCCAAATATAAAAGTTGTAAAAATAGTTTGATTATGGTTTCAAAATTCGCCAATTTGCTTGACATTGCCTTCTGAATTTTCATATAATCTTCATTGTAATATGTTTCATTTCATCAATTTCAGCTCAAATCCCATCGAAGAAGGGTCGAAACTAGTGAAATCGAAGTCGGGGAGCTATCTAAACAATCGAGTTTTGAAGCTCAACGTTGGTTTTTTGTTATCTACACGCATTGGAACCAGCCACAACTCCGAATTTGATATTCCCGAACCCATTAAAGTTGCCGACGATTTAATTATCGACAACTTGACAGGTGACCTCCGGATGACCGTAACCAAAGAGGGCATTTTGGTACAAGCAGAATTGGATACCCAAGTCCCCATTACCTGTTCACGGTGCTTAGATGATATTGCTCAGCCTTTCCATATTCATTTAGAAGAGCTTTATGCAACCAACGCAACTGTCCCAACCGAGTTTTCGATTGGCGCAGATGGGATTTTAGATTTGTCGCCACTCATTCGGGCTGAGATCTTGCTCGACACGTCCCAACGTCATCTCTGCCGAGAGGACTGTCAGGGGATTTGTCCGGTCTGTGGAATTAACCGAAATGATGAAACCTGCGATTGCGTCACTGAACACATTGACCCACGACTCGCGGTCTTGAAGCAACTCTTAGAGGAGTAACCAATCACATTCGCGTAGGAAATCGTGTGGTGTAGGCACGCCACACAATCCCTTCCGATTGTTCTACACAAGTTAACTGTTTATTTAGTTTATCGTTTTTGGGAGGTAATATCTTGACTGATTTCGATGGTAACTTCAATACCGATTTAGATGTCAATGCGCTACCTTATTTGAACGAATCCGATTCCGACGATGATTCCTACAACAACCTCTATTTTGAGGAATCGGAAGAATTATTATTTGAAGAAGATTTTAACGCCGAAGAAGTCGAAGAAGATTTAGAAGATGAGGATATTGATCCGAATCTTGATTTAACGGGCATAGCGTCGAGTGATACGGTAGGGCTGTATCTGAAAGAGATGGCGCGCGTCCCGTTACTCAATACCGAAGAAGAAGTTGAATTGGCGATGCGTTTGGAAGCCGGGCGCGATGCCGAGAAGAAGCTTGTCAAAAAGCCAGAGCATAAGCGTGCCGCCGAATGGAAATTCCTCATTCAAGATGGCATTAATGCGCGTGAACATCTCATCAAAGCCAATACGCGCCTCGTCGTTTCCATTGCCAAAAAATATATGACTCGCGGCATCCCCTTCCTTGACCTCATTCAAGAAGGCAACTTGGGCTTGATGAAAGCAGTCGAGAAGTTCGATTATCGTCGTGGATATCGCTTTAGTACCTATGCAACATGGTGGATTCGCCAGACGATTACCCGTGCAATTGCTGACCAAGGACGGACGATTCGTGTGCCTGTGCATATGAGTGATCGCATCCGTAATTTGTATCGGGTTGCGCGTGACCTTGAACAGAAAATCGGGCGTAAACCCTCAGTGGAAGAAATTGCCGAAGCCATGGACATTGAACCGCGCAAAGTCCAATGGATGCTTAAAGTCTCATGGCAACCCCTCAGCCTTGAACATCCTGTCGGCGAAGATGAAGATAGCGAACTCGGCAACTTTATCGAAAATGATTCCTTGCCCTCTCCGGCGGAGACCGCCCACAACAAACTCTTGAAAGAAAAAATCGAAGAATTGCTTGCCACCTTGAACCCGCGTGAAGCCCGTATCTTGCGCCTGCGCTTTGGCTTGCAAAATGGACGAAGCTATACCCTCGAAGAAGTTGGTCAAAAATTTGGGCTAACCCGTGAGCGCATTCGACAGATTGAAGGACGTGCCTTGCGTCGCCTGCGTCACCCACGTCGGAGTCGCCAACTCAAGGACTATCTGAGTTAACTCCCAACATAGAATCAATTCAAAGGGCAGTTCAGACGGACTGCCTTTTTGATTCCGCGCAAGATAGGGGTATGATGTCTAAGAGACAACTAAAAGGAAAACGATGTCATCCTCAACAACATGGTCGCCTCCTGCCTTCCATATCATGGTGAAACCACGCGGAGCGATCTGCAATCTCGATTGCAAATATTGTTACTTTCTCTCGAAGGAACGCTTGTATCCCAATAGCGATTTCCGCATGAGCGAAACCTTGCTTGAGGAATATACGCGCCAATACATCGACGCCCAACAAGTCGCCGACGTGACCTTTGCATGGCAAGGGGGCGAACCCACTCTCATGGGACTCGACTTCTTCCAACAAGCCGTAAGCTATCAGCAGAAGCATAAGCGTGATGGGATGCGAATTCATAATGCCCTCCAAACCAATGCTGTGACTTTAGATAAAGACTGGTGTGACTTCTTCAAAGAACATAACTTTCTTATCGGAGCCAGTTTAGACGGTCCCCAAGCCTTGCATGATGCCTATCGGGTGGATAAAGGTGGTGCGCCGACCTTCGACAAAGTGATGAGAGGCATCGAACTGCTCCAAAAGCATCAGGTGGAATTCAACATCCTTACGACAGTTCATGCCGCCAATGCCGACTATCCCCTTGAGATTTATCGCTTCATTCGGGATGAGATTCCTGCACACTTCATGCAATTCATTCCCATCGTGGAGCGTGATAATCAGACGGGTTTTCAAGAAGGTAACACCGTCACGGAGCGCAGTGTCACAGCAGAGCAGTATGGTCAATTTCTGACAACAATATTTGATGAATGGGTGCGTCGAGATGTGGGGCGTGTCTTCGTGCAGATATTTGATGTCGCTCTCGCGACATGGACAGACAATCCGCCGGGCTTATGTATCTTCGATGAGACCTGTGGGGTGGCGTTGGCAATGGAGCATAATGGGGACGTCTTTAGTTGCGATCATTATGTCGAGCCAGATTATAAGCTGGGCAATATTGTCGATATTCCGCTGAATAAAATTGTCATCCAAGACAAGCAACAGCAATTTGGCATGGCAAAGCGAGATACTCTGCCTCAATATTGTCTGGATTGTGAAGTGCGTTTTGTCTGCAATGGCGGATGTCCGAAGAATCGCTTTATCGAGACACCTGATGGGGATGCTGGTTTGAATTATCTCTGTGCAGGCTATCGGCACTTTTTCAATCATATTGATGAACCCATGCGGTTTATGGCGAATCAACTGGCACACCAACGCGCACCGGCTGATGTGATGTTTTACATGAGACAACAGGATATTCAGCTGGAAAAGGCATTGGATCATGCGGGACGCAACGACCCTTGCCCCTGTGGAAGTGGAAAGAAATTCAAACGGTGTCATGGGCGTAGACGGTCATAATGCAACATAACTCCCTAATATGACGTATAGTGACGTAAAGGAGCTGAACACAATCGGGGAGGTTGAAGATGCTGGATGCACAGATTGAACAGGACATTCGCAAAGATTTAGAAACACAATACAACAAGCGCACAGAATTTCGGACCCACATAACCGTTTTTTTGGCAATAAATGTGATTGCGTGGGTGCTATGGGCAATATTTGGCATTGAAGCTATCGGACATGCCTTTCCGTTTCCCTTATTGTTGACAGGTTTTTGGGGTGCGGGCTTGCTTGCACATGGGGCAGAGACCCACTTTCAAACGGGCGAACATGCTACCGCCCGTCGTCACGCCTTTGAAGATGCCATGCTCCGTGAATATGGACCCGATTGGCGTGACACAACCTCTGCCAAAGAGCAAAAGAAAGTCCGCAAACAAGTCCTGAAGCCCTTTAATGAAAAGACAGAAGGAATTCAACACGCTCTCGTCTTTTTCCCGGTGAACATCACTTTCTGGATACTGTACTTGGGCTTCTTACAACCTCAAGGCATTACCGACTTTCCCTTTCCCTTTTTAATCACCATTCCGTGGACGATGGGGGTGATTGTTCATTTGATGCAAACGCGCGTTGCCAGCTACTTGAGTTCGGATAAGTTTGAAGCCGAAGTCCAACGCGAACTCGAAAGAGCCGGAATCAGCAAACGCAAGCGCAAACGACTGGCAGACGAAGACTATCTTGATGATGAAATGATTTATCTGGACGATGAACAAAACGCCTATCAAGAAATGTAGGAGTTAGCTAATCGCTAAACATTGAAGCTGATGGCTTTGTCCCTTGGTTTGTGAACGGTTAGAAACACTGCAAACTTAACTGTCCAATTCCAAAATCCTGCTACAATTATCAACAAGGGTTCAGTTGACATAGGACAGTCTGCGTGACCATTCGCATCAATGAAGTATTTCTACCAGAAGAAAAAAAGCTGGGACGTTATACAGTAGAATTGCTGGTGAAGTCCAACCACGGTTGGGATTCTTTTGTCATGCCACTAGATTGCATTGTGTCGAATTTCCGTCTTTTGCTCAAACCTTTCCGCAAGAAATACGAACACGCCAGCATTCCCGCCTCGTATATCAAAGATGCTTCAATCGTCGAACTCGATAATCATCGCTGTGCCGGAGTGCAACTCCAAACTGGACACTTCATCTATTTGCAAGCCAAAGGGCGGTATGTCGACTTGATGCATGAAGACCTGCGCGCGATGAAAGCCCCGGCTCCTGCCTTCCAATTTGATGACAAAGTGGCACGTGATGATATTCAACGCCTGATTACCTTCTTTGGTCGCCTCACACGTTCAGAATAGCCCTAACCGAAAACCAACCGTCAGGTTTGCGTCAGCTTGCCGTTGTGCAGGACTATGGTTGAATCTCTATGCTTAGGACAACAAAGTTATTTGCAGTCCAATAGAGTTTTGTGAGCAGGCATATGAACGGCATCAACTGGATAGTAAGGCGAACCCTCTTTATCAGCATCTTGATTGGACTAACAGCCTGTCAAGCACCCGATGATAAGCTCCTGCATACACAGATTCCCACGGTCGTTCCCATCGTGAATCAACAGCATTCGCAAGCCTATCGTTTCCAAGCTGACCCACGACAATCAACTACTCTACAATTATCCACCACTGAAGCCCATATCGCTTTTACTGCGGAGGTCAAAAATCCACAGGGCGAGAAGATTGCGACACTCGATAGTGGCTTACTGCAAACCGCATCCCTGACCATCCCACCCAGTTCAGGGGAATATCAAGTAATTGTTTTTT
>JANQRM010000075.1 GCA_028284565.1 Anaerolineae bacterium
CAATCGGGATAGAATCTGTCGTTCCAATGTCACTCCGAGATGTGGATTTAGGGCAACATGATGCAAGCCTGCCACACCCAACAACAACACAATCAACAGCAATTTGAGTCCGAGTGCCGTACCATAGGTGGTTTGGATGTCGCTGGGGGTGAAGAACCAATTGAGAGCATTGTAGATGCCTGTCACAATAACAAGTGCAACCGCGCCAACGAGCAGACGTGAGAAGCGCGACATCACGACCTGAAGAGCCTGTCGTTTTTGGGAAGCGTCATAGGGTTGAAGTGCAACAGGCAATATCAGTACCAATGCCACCACGCCACCGACCCAGAAGCCCGATGCGATGGCATGAAGCCAATCACTGAGGAGAGCCAGCCATGGCAGTATCAGTGAGCCGGATGCGTGACTGTTGACACTGAGTAAACCAATCAATAAGACACCCAGCCAGACCATCGCGTGCCAGAAGCCTTGTACGAGACGTGGCATCACATCCCGATAATAGAGGCTCGCGCCAAAGGCAATCGCGGTGAAGATTAATAGGAGCAAACGTAGTGTCCAGACATCGCCAAAGCGAGAGCCAATCTGGACGACTTGCCAGAGATTTTGTTCGACGACTTGGAGTGGTGAAGCATTGAAGAACACCATTGTTTGTTGCAGGAGCGCGAGGAAGTTGGTGAGGAAAAGCAGAATCAGCGAAAAGATGAGAATTCGATTGAGACAAATCATGACGCGCGGGGGAAGTAGTCCATGTGGGAATTGCTCACTGCCCCATGTGGGTACGAGGACATAGGCATAGAGTGTTGCTGTGCCGAAGAAGAGGAGCGTCCCACTCATCATCAGCACTCGCCAGAGAACTTCAAGTGGGATGGCTGTTGTATCTGCCGATTGCCCTTCCACTCCACCGATTTCTTCACCAACGAAAAAGACGCGACTCTCGGCGACGACATGCCCATCACTGGCAAATGCCGGACGCAAATCGACGATATACGCGCCATCGGGCAAATTTGGTGGCACTTGTAAGGACAGCAGAGTCTGATTTTGCGAATCGACTCCGCCTGTAGCAATAATCGTTCCGGTTTGGTCACGCAGATTGATTTCGCTAAAGCGGGTTTCGAGGTCTTCGCTGAACCAATATTGTAAACGGGTTGGTGGGCGGTTGAGCGTGATGCGGTCTTCGGGAATTGAGCGCACAATATAGCCATGCGCTTGGCTGGTGAGGGTGAGGACGAAGAGGATGAAGCTAATAAATATGAACTGCCAACGACGCGAAACGGTCATTACTTTAACTCAAAACGCTCCGCTTCGGTTTGAACATGGGCTTCCTCATCTTGATTGTCTTTCTTTGGCTTCTCGTCCTCTTCGAGAATGATGTGTTGGCTCCGATACCAGCTGACTGCCATCATGCCAACGAAGACGAGGGCAATCCCCAAGAAGACTAACTCGTCGAATGCCCCTAATGCGCCATGTGCCAAAATGACCGGATTCATGTGTGTGTCACTTGTCTAATTTTTCACAAATTCATTATAGCAGAAACCATATCGGGTTGAGGATAGTGTGTAAGGTAAATGTAGTCATTTTTCGGCATAATATCCAAAAGCAGACAGGTGAAACCCGATGACCCAAACTGACGCGCGAATCGTCAAAGCCTTGAATCGTGGCTGGCAAGATTTAGAGACGATTCGGCAAGGTCGCTTGACAGAAGAACAGAAGACATGGCTGAGGGAGACTGTCCAATCGGATCGTCAACGCACTTTACGCAGTATACTCATCCCCTTGGGAATAGGTGTGTTGATGATTCTATTGTCGCTATTTGCACCCGATATACGGACGGGCTTACTGGTGCTGGGGAGTTTGTTGATTGTCTTAAGTGGAATCTTCGCTAATTTCTCTAGACATATCCGCATGCATGACACCGAAATTGAGCACGACATTGCCAACGGCACACTGGCTAAAAAGCGAGGTAGAATCCGCAAAGTGAAGCCCTATGTTGTGCAGATTGACGAGCTGGAATTCAGTATCTTGCCGGAGATGTATTACGCTTTCGACGACGGCGGAGTTTATACACTGTATTTTACGCCGATTAGTCAGCAATTGCTTCTTGCAGAAATGGGTTAAACGACACCACACATCAGTTACTTGACAGATTTGTCTTTTCATCATACTATATCTGTACACGATATATCGTGTACAGATATAAAGAAAGGCAGTTTCATGTCGTCACCGCAAGACCACATCCCCCTCACACCTGCCGTCTTTCACATCTTGCTAGCACTGGCAGAGGGTCCCACGCACGGCTATGCCATCATGCAAGAGGTGGAATCACTCACAGAAGGCAAGCTTCAAATGGGACCGGGAACACTATATGGTTCTGTCAAACGCATGCTCAAAGCTGAACTGATCGAAGAAACCTCTGCACCTGCTGATGAGACCGACCCCCGACGCCGATACTACCGACTCACTGCTTTGGGCGAATCGGTGGCACAAGCCGAAGCCCGTCGTCTCTCCTTGCTAGTATCTGTGGCACAACAACGCCGTTTATTGGGAGATGCATAGATGAATTTCCAAGCGATTGCAACTCGACTCTATCGCTGGTCGTTGTGGCTGTATCCCAAAGCGCATCGACAGGTATGGGGCGAAGTCATGCTTGCCACATTTGAGGAGATGTGTCGGGATGTATCTCAGCAATCGGGTGGCGTTGGGGTGCTGAGACTGGGCATGCGGACTTTTGTGGATACGCTGGTGACGGCTTTCCAAGAACATATCACGATTGAGAAAGGACAACCCATGTCAACAATACCGTCTGTTATTGACGATTATCAAGTGCAATCCACCATCGGCGAAGGCGGTGTCGCGTCTGTGTATCGAGTGACCGATGCACAGGGACAAGCTGTCGCGCTGAAACTCTATACCAATTCTGACCTTCTGGATTTGCATCCGCGTGAGATTGAGAATCTGCAACGGATTGACCACCCTGCCGCACCCAAGTATCTGGGACAGGGAAAGTATCAACAACAACCCTATTGTGTGATGGAACTTATTGACGGGAAGGATTGGTTGCAACTCTTAGAAACACAACCAGAAAGCATCCAAATTCCTGATGTCATCCGTTGGGCGATTCAAGTCTGTGATTTCTTGGCGTACCTTCACAGCCAAAGTCCACCCCTAATTCATCGTATCATCAAGCCCGCCAATCTGCTGATTCAAGACGATGGGCAGGTCCGTGTGGTCGATTTCGATGTGATGGAAGCCTATGCAGAAAACGAAAGCTATCCCCTCATCGGCACAGAAGGTTATTCTCCACCGGAGCAATATGTCGGCAAGTCGGATGCGCGCAGTGACCTCTACTCATTGGGAGCCTCGTTGTATCACATTCTGACAGGGCGTGACCCGCGCAAAGGCGCGCCGTTCATGTTCCATTTTCGTCCACCACGTTCTCTCAATCCAGCCATTTCTGAACAATTGGAAACAGTCATCTTGAAAGCAGTTGAACATAAGCCAGAGAATCGCTATCAATCGGCGAATGAGATGAAACCTGCGCTCGAAGGTTGTCTTTGACTATAAGACCATGAACCAAGCTATCAAACAGTAGTCCATCGAGCAATGAATCAAAAATGGGCGATGATGAGTCGCCCATTTGAATGTATGTATTGCAGATGAAAGATAAGGTCAGAAGCCTGTTCCAAAATTTGACATGGAGCTTATGATGGATGAGAAGACAAGGAAATAGCATCCACACATGAGGAACAATCCCAAAATATAGCTGACAATAATCGTGGCACAACCCCGTCCTGTCCCAAATTGATAATTCTGACCAATTCGTTGGGAAATCCAGAATATAAAAAGGATTGATACAACGAAACCCACTAGTGAGAGGAAGCTGATGGATGCTGTCGAACTTTGAAAGGCTTGATTCAATAGGGTTTCACTAGCTACATCAGGAGAGGGATTGGTGAGCGCATTGAAGAAAGGATTAAAGATAAGATAGGTCATCGCAAAGCTAAACAGGACTGTGAGAACTGTCCATATAGTGAGGAAATTGGTCAAGCGATGAATCAAACCCTTATACGTTCCTACTCCTCCAAGCATGTAAACCGCGACCACATGCAAAACAGCATAGCCTATCAACAGTCCAATGACGTAGAAAACCCCAGAAATTAAGCCATAGATGATCGTTGCAATCACGCCCAAGCTACCAAATATGGAAAATATCTGCTGAACCTGTAGCAATTCTCCACCCGAAATTGTGACGGTCTCGCCAGCTTCATTGGTATAAGTATAGGTCTCGCCAAATTCCGGATTTTGGAAGATTTCTGAACCAAGTTCTGCTTGAATAATGTCAAATACACCCGTGACGAATTGAAGAGCAAGCAAGCCTCCGATGATGACGATCACAACATTGACGATATAGTAAATCGCCAAATCGACGAGTACCTTGCCTGTCGACACATCTTCATCATCGCCCCGTTTGGGTTTGCGCTTGACTTTGACACCGGGGATGTCTTCCGGCTCCATTTGTCCAGTCAGATAATCAAAGGCTTGGAGGTCGGGCAAGCCGGTGACAGTAGATGCTAATCCAGTGGCATACTTATCGTCTCGTAAGTTGGGATTATCGGCAAAAGCTTTACGGAGTTCATCTTGGGCTTTGTCGTCCATGCCCTGCACATGCCAATCCATTGCGCGTGCCACCCGCTTCTGTGCGGATTCTTGCTTCTTCTCGGAGACTTCGACGACGACAGGTTCTGCCTTTTTGCGACTGCCCCCTTCTTCTTGGAGCTTCTTGCGGATGTAAATGCCCCCTTTACGCGCCATTTCTCGCACAGATTCATCCGAGTCGGTGCGATAGACGTAAGCCAGTTCTTCCATTGCATCGGGAGTCGCTTCTTTTGCCAATGCTTTGACCGCTTCGATTCGCATTGCGGGGTCGTGGCTATTCAGCATGTTTTGAATTTTCGTGTCCATTGTTGTCTTTCCAATGTCCAGTTCAGGGTATGTTTAGTTTAGCATGATGCACCATCTGCGCCAAACACCATCAAGAACTATTTACAACGTTTCAATTGCGTTTTGCCAAAGCTAGGATGATTCCTCGGTAGAAGACGGTTCTGGGTCGTCATCCATCTCTTCGGTCGCATTAGGCTCGGGTTCATCGTCCATTTCTTCCGTCGCATCGGGTTCGGGTTCGTCGTCCATTTCCTCCGTTGCCATCGGTTCGTCATCCATCTCTTCAGTAGCGATGGGTTCGGATGTTGCCATCATCTCCTCAGTGGCGGAGGGTTCGGGCGTGGCTTCATCCGTAGCGAGGGGTTCGATTTCTTCCGTTGCAGCCGGAGTTGGCGCATCTCCTAAGAAGAAGGGTGAGACCAAATCATAGCGAGTGACATAAGTCAAAATGCCGAAAAGTGCAGTTATCAACCACAGAATGAGGGTCAGGCGCATCACGGGTTTCGCCGATTTGAACCAATATTTTTGAAGATCGGTTTCGCCACGTCCCTTTGCTAATGCCACATTGCGATCTTCGAGAAACATGCGAACAATAATGAAGGTCGCTAACAATTGGGCGGGCAAACCTAAGATGCCGTGTATCGTCGGTAAGAGATAACGGGAATTCGTCGGCTGTTGGTTGATTCCATCGGCGACATCAAAGCCATAAGAAGCCACCATCAAGAAGATGATGAGAATCCAGTTGACTATCGTGATAATCGTCATCATCCATTTGTGTTGTGGACGGTGCATGTTGCGCCGAGCGAAGACATATCCGGCAATCATGCCCGGTACAATCAGCAAGATGTAGGCAAGTAAGCTAATGTCAGCTAAGAGACTTGCGCCGGTTCCCAAAAAACCTTGTGGTGATAGATGAAAATTCATGTAGCGGTTTCCCTCCCCAGAGGTTGTAATGACACGCGAATAAACAGTATAACGCAGTCACGACAAGTCGCAACGTCGCCATGCCATCACAGCCAAGACCCTTCCAGCGATGTAACGACGAAAGGGGATGAATTGGATTGAGTTGTTGATTGTTATTTTTTAGTGGTTAGTTGAGGATGATTTAGGTTGTACCTTTCTTGCGTCTCATTTATTTGGGAGTGGTTGGGGTTTGTCAGTTGCTGAGAGGACACGGAAGAGGGTCAGGAAGAGTACGCCTCCGCCGAAGCCCGCATATAGAAGCATCATGACCGGAGAGGTGCTGTCTGAGCCAGCGACCATGCCGTGCAAGGTCATGAGGATGAATGCAATGAAGGTGGTATAATGCAAGCGTCGCCAATTCTTTTGCCCGATTTGCTTGCGTGCGTAAAAGCTTCCAAAGACCAATGCCATCAGATACCATGCGATAATCCCAAAGCCCACCCAGATGGGTTCATATGGTCCGGTGAAGGGGACGAGGATATTGGCAATGGTAAAGGTGAAGAACTTATCAAAGAGGAGCAAGATGGCATGTAATCCCGCTAGCCCTAACCCAATCCATGAGCTGGTCTGATGGGTTTGATAAAGTAAAGGAGTCGGGATGACTTTCTTCACCAGCTTGCTACTCATCAACAAACCTGAAATGGTGCTTACGCCGAAGAGGACATAGGCGACAATGCCACTGGCGCGAATGAGATACCATGAGGCTTGTTCACCATAGGGAGCAATCAATGTCATGCCCCATTCTCCCAGCGGTGTGAGAGTCAGCAAGACGGTGAGTAATCCCAGAATAAATGTGCCGATGACCAGTGGCGATTTGATTGCTGATGTGAGTGTGGATTCGGTAGGTATCGACTGTGCCATAGTGATTTGCTTTCTGCGATGATTAATAGATACCGGCGATTTGAGGCATCATTGCGGTGGTTAAGCTGACTTCCTCAGTGTCGATAAAGCATCCCGCGATGTTGTTGGCATCAAAGAGGCTCCTGCCCTTGTCACTGCCCATCACACAACCCGCGGTTGCCCATGCTTCTGCACAACACGCATCTTCAGCAATCACCGTAACCGTCTGAGTTTGGTTGCGTGCGGGTTCACCTGTGAAAGGGTCAATCAAGTGGTGCATAGGGGTGTCATTCATTGTCCACTTGCGATAATCTACTCCAGAGGTCGCCATCGTTGCATTACTCAGATAGATGCCATACAAATCCTGTTCCGGTTGTGAACCATCATTCGGTGTGGCAATACTGACCAACCAGCCGGGAGTGTTGACAGGGGTATCCCCAGCGATGATGTCGCCACCTGCGTCGATGAGACACGCACCGACAGACCGAATGCAATCCCGTGCGCGTTGTGCTGTCCAACCCTTGACGATCCCATTCAAATCGAGCATCACATTGTCGAACAACCAGACAGAGGGACACCGTTCATTTAGCAAAACATGATGGTAGCCATGATGCAAGCGATGTCTTGAGGTCGGGTTTAGGGTTGCTTCAAACACTCGATTTTGTTCAAAGGATGTAGCATAGCCGGCTTGTTCCATCGGTTGTAAGAGGGTTGGGTCATAGTAGCCTTGGGTGCGGTCTGCCCAGCGGAGGGCTTCTTCTACAACGCTGTAGAACACAGCCGAGACACTGCCACCACCTGCACGATTAATGCGACACAATTCACTGGCGGGGTCGAAGCGGGTGAAGATGAGCTCATACTTTCGGAAGCAATCTTCAACAGTGATGAAGGCGTCTTGGGCATTCTGTGCGCTGGCTTCAATCCAGACTTGAATGGTGGACCCCATAGCGTAGAAGGAATGGGTTTGAAATGGGTTGTTCATGGAAACGCTTCTTTCTTTAGCGTGAGGAACGACTGCGGGCGACAGGCATTCCGATTTGATTCGGTTGGTTGTTGCCGGGTTGACCGAGTTGTGGTTCGTTTTGACTGGTAAGCTCTGGTGCTTGAGCTGTATTGGCAATCCAGTGTGCGCCCCAGAAGGTTGCGAGCGCACTGATAGTTAACATGAACCACTGGACAACATTGGTAGTTGACTTTTGGCGTTTGCGTGATGGTTTAGTCATCGTCTTCTTCTTCATATTCGTCTTCGTTGTGGTCGTCTTCCTCGTATGCTTCACTCTCTTCGTGTTCTTCCTCTTCGTACGCTTCTTCATATTCTTCTTCGTCTTCATAGGCTTCACCTTCATACTCGTAGGCAGCCTCTTCGCCTTGCGCCAGATCGACTTGGGTCATTACATCGGGATTGCTGGATTCATCGACCAATTGCTGATTGGCAACCAATAAACCTCCAAAGCCGAGGGTGAGGATGGTGATAATCAGGGCGATAGTTAAGTTCTTGCGGACATTCATAGTGTTGCCTTCCAATCTGTTGTGTTCGATAGCCTTATCCTAGAGACAATCGACGCAACCTGTTTTAACTTCCCCTCAAACAACCTTAAATCTGCGTTAAATCCTGTAAAGTGATGGTAAACTTTGGCAATTCACCCAGAGGAGAGACAGAATGCCGACAGTTTTACTTGTCGAAGACGATGTGCGAATCACCGAACCATTAGAGCGTGCCTTACGCTTACAGCAATTTGATGTGTTGGTGGCGCATGATGGACGCGCAGGGTTGGATATGGCACTCGACCAAGACCCTGATATTGTGGTATTGGATGTCATGATGCCAGAGATGTCGGGCTGGGATGTGTGCAAATTGCTACGGCAAGAGAGTACTGTGCCGATTATGATGTTGACCGCATTAGATGAAGAGGTTGACCGTATTCTGGGCTTGGAATTGGGTGCAGACGATTATCTGACAAAGCCCTTTAGCTCACGAGAACTCATCGCTCGGATTCGTGCCTTGTTGCGTCGAGTACAGCTTGACCGCATCCATCCTGTCGAAGAACCACCCACAGACTATGAAATCGGGGATATTCGATTGGATATCGCGCGACGCGAAGTCTTGAAGGCAGGGGAAACACTCAAGCTGAGATATAAAGAATTTGAGTTGCTAAAACTCTTGATGCACCATGCCGGCACAGTCGTCACACGGGATACCCTCTTTAATGACGTGTGGGGAACCGAGTGGTATGGGGATACACGAACCTTAGATGTGCATATCCGCTGGTTGAGACAAAAAATCGAAGATGACCCCAGTGACCCGTTGTATATTCGCACAGTGCGCGGGGTGGGTTTTGAATTTGTGAAGGAACGCTAAGATGACAAATCACCTTTCCTTAAAACGTTTACGCACCCGTTTGGTTCTGGCATTTGTTGGGATGGTCTTTATAAGTGGGTTTTCTCTAGCAGTTTTTGCAGGGACACAATTCCAAGAATTCGTCTATGCCCAAGCCGAAAGCGAATTGATGAACGAAACGCTCTCCCTTACATCAAGCCTAACAGAAACACTAGAACATCTCGACTCTGCGAGAGGTTCAAGCTCGCTCCAAAACTATCTCTATGAAGAAGCCATAGACTTTGGCGGGAGTATCACCGTCTTGGATGCCAATGGCGAGTTGATTATGTCCACCGCCGCATCAGATAAGATAGAAGCTAATGGTCAGGAAGTTATCTCCGCACAAGACAACATCGTTAGTGCCAATCGACGCATGACCAATCATACTGAAATGATTTATGTCGCCGCCCCTGTCATCTATGAGACTTCACGCATTGGCATCATTCAATTGGCAACACCCACAACCCAAGAGCAGGCACAGATTCAACAACAATGGATAGGTTTACTCGTTACAGTCTTTGTTGTCACCGTCTTTGCCTTTTTGTTGGCAAGTTGGCTGGCTGTCACGATGACACGCCCCTTAGGTCAGTTACAAAGCATTGTGGCGAAGTATGCTGGTGGGGATTTATCGGAACGCTTCAAGCAAAAGGCTCCCTATGAAATCCAAACACTAGGCGATGATTTCAATTCAATGGCACAGGAACTCCAATCGATGATTGATGAGCAACGGCTCTTTGCCAGCAATGCTTCCCATGAATTGCGGACACCCCTCGCCAGTATGAAAGTCCGCACTGAACTTCTGTTGTCAGATGAATTGGATAGTAAGACGGAGGAACAGTATCTACGAGAAGTGGATGAGGAAGTCACACGACTCGGTGGCTTGATTGAAGACTTATTTTTGCTCTCACGGATTGATTCTGACCGCTTGGAAGTGGGTCATGAACAGGTTGATGTGCGGCGTTTAGCTCATGCCGTCGTACATACCATGCAACCGCGCATTGAACAGAAACAACTTGACTTTGAATTAGAAATCAGGGACGACCTACCAAGTATCCAAGCGAATACAAATCATATTCGGACGATTTTGCGGAATATTGTCGATAATGCGATCAAATATACGCCCGATGGTGGGACCATCCGCTGGAATATCTCGCAGAATGCCTATCGACTGTGTATTTCGGTCACGGATTCTGGCATTGGAATTGATACAGATGACCTCGCTAAAATTACGAATCGCTTCTATCGTGCTGACCAAGCGCACTCCCGCACGATTTCTGGGCATGGCTTGGGCATGTCACTTGTCGAGTCGATTACCGTGCTGTATGGCGGTGAGTTAACTATCCAAAGTGAGGGCGAAGGCAAAGGCACAGAAGTCCGCGTCGAACTGCCTCTCTTAACTACAGAACTCATATAACGATTCCTTAATCTGAATTTAGCATCTGCATAAACCTGTCAACCTGCCGTATAATAGAGGGCATGATGCCAGAACAACGGAGTGTAAAATGGAATGCGGATTGGAATCCTCTCCGATATACATGGAGACTATAATGCCCTGTGCGATGCGCTCAATCGGCTTGAAAACATTCATCAGGTGGTGCAAGTCTTATGTGCAGGGGATTTAGTCGGACGCGGACCTCAGCAGGATAAAGTCGTCGAAGTTATCCGAGAACGCAACATCCCAACAGTCAAAGGCAACCATGACGAATGGTTCAATGACCTGACAGACGAAAACACCGAATATCTCAAGTCGCTCCCGATGGATTGGAAGGGAACGTTGGGGTCGGTTGGGCTGTATATGTGTCATGGGAAACCGGGCAATAATATGTGGGGGATGTACCGTGATCACCTATCGAAGACCTACTTAAACATGGTATTGGGGTCGCTCAAGTCACAGGTGCTTGTCACCGGACACACGCATGTTCCCTTATATATGCGAGTGGAGAAGGGCTGTATTATCAATCCTGGATCGCTTTATACCTTTAAGAGTTCCCGCGCAACCTCCCATACCTATGGAGTCTTGAATCTCGATACGATGACCTTTGATGTCTATAACATCAATGACCCGGCGGGTAGTTCACCAATGGCGATGGGGTGGTAGATATTATTCAGTCAATGTTTGGTTCACTTCTTTGCGTAACAATGAACCTATCATCTGACCGTATGGCTCACCAAGTGGCAGGTCAAGATCGCGTAGGATACGCTTGCGGGGTTTGGACATTACAGTTTCGCCTGTTTGAGGATTATAGCCTTCTTTTTGATAAGTTTCCCAATAGAAACCCACCCCGCGCTTCTGCCAACTGGGTAGGTCGTTAAAATTAATTCCACGTTTAAATAGCAGTTCATTTTTGCCTGATGGACTAAGGTTGTGCAACATATTGGTGGCTATTGTAGCGTTTTTACCCTCTTGGCGGAGCAACCAATAGCAATGGGCGCTGAGGGCGTTACGATGAGCATCATCTTGTCGCCAACGGAAATAATCAATCACATGATCAACTCGTGGTAATTGTGAGATACGACAGTCAAAAGCCACCACATCACCCAATTTGAGTGAGAAACATGCACTGGCTTCACCTGCCAATACCGAGTTGTATTTTCGTAGCTTTCGTGCAAATGTCCCTTCATCTGGATGAAACAACAGCGAGATTTCATCGCTCTGAGTATAGGCATAAATAATCCGAAATCCGCATGTCATTAGATGTTCAACAGTGTCAAGCATCATATCCCGAAATCGACTATCAAACGGGGCTTCAAATTGGTGAATTTCCTTTGTTAACCGAGAAAAGCTCCGTCCATCCAAACGCGCAACCATGTGTATGCCCGGCAAAACGATTAAATCATGTGCCGTTTCAAAATGGCGCAGGTATGCTTCAAATGCGTCGTTATTCACGCTCCCACTCCATTACACCAAATTTCCCGTCAGAGGTTATGGATACATAGTATAAGTCATCAAAGCCCTCGTCGTAGTCGGGTAGTTCCAATTTCGCTGATGTTCCATAGATCGCTTTATCAGGGACTTGTAGTTCACCAGAACGCCTTTGGTTACGTCGCAAGGCATCACTAACTTTGGATTGGAAGTAGTATCCCTTGATAATAAATTTCGCGCCTTTCGCAGGTTCAATATAACGGTATCGCAGTATCTTCGTGACATTGGTGTTGTCAATGACTACAGATTGCTTTGCGGTCAAACAGGCTTCAAACAGCACATTTTCCCGATGACGGGTGCGTAACATATCGAGGTTGATACGGACATGCGAGTGGAAAAACATCTGCTGATAGAAAGAAGACTTACCTGTTGCTTGAATTCCAATAAAAATGACACATTCCATCAACACATCCCTGAGTCAAAAAAGGGGGAAAGGTATCCAAAAAGCAGATAGTCTTGGATACCTCACTTTCCAGTCATTGAATCGTTAGGATGCCGACCAGCTTTCTGCTACCGAGTCATAGGCAATCGTGTAGATTTCTGCCACCATCTCATTCGAGGCAGTATCAAAGGCAGAATAGCGAATGGACTGGATTTTTGCTCCGCTAAATGTCCAACGACGAGTTTCGACACCATCATCAATAGCGACGACAGCAACAGTTCGTGTCGGATTTTTCCCATCTATGGTCTCTCGATGCCATGAGTTAAAAGGGGTGTTGGGGTCGCGCTGCACCATCTTCGATACTTCAAAGGGGAATGTTTCGCCATCGGAGGTATAGGTCACCAAATTGGAGACGGTGAACATGCCTTGTACGACTTCCCCGTCGATTTCAAAAGCAAATTCATTGGCGACTAAGCTATCAACCGTTTCAAAATCAGTAGTCATGTTGTGTCCTTGTGTTTGCATGGTCAAGTTGTTCGCATAGTATAGCGGAGTGTCGCGTTTTTCGCATTGCGTTGTATAATGTGCCAACGATAGGGATGGGTAAGATTCACAGGCTAATCTATCCTCGCTAAGTAAATTAGAAGGATTTTTTGTGTCGAAATTGCGTCGCTTTTGGTGGTTCATTTGGGTGCTGTTAGTGATGGTTGCTTGCGCGCCCACATATCAAGCAGAAGACCCCTTGCCGACTCTGGCTCCCTCGCCGACTCCCGCGATTGATATGCAATCCGCAGAACGGGTCTCCCGCGAATTTTTGGATGCATGGACTCGCCTTGATTATGAAGCCATGCATCGCCTGATCACCTTCTCCGATGCCACTCCCTTCGAGTCCTTCCAAGCGATATATGATAATGCCCATACCACGATGACATTAGAGAGTTTGGACTATGAAATCCGCACCTTGCTCCGTGAAAGTAGCAATGTCGTCGCACTCAATTATGATGTCTCGTTCGACACACTCATTCTTGGCGAATTTACCGATACGAATCGTACATTGCGCTTAGTGATTGACCCCCAACTGGGTCAATGGCGGGTTGCGTGGTCATTGGGGG
Organism: Anaerolineae bacterium; assembly: GCA_028284565.1. The sequence goes on from JANQRM010000075.1 coordinate 13,533, forward strand.
ATATACTGCCGGAGATGGAAAATGGGGCGCGCTTGGTCTTTGAAGCACAAATCCCCAGCCGTGCCAACATTTATGACCGTAATGGGGAAGTTCTCGCTGATCAAAATGGTGTGATTGTTGAGGTCATCGTCATCAAAGAAGAGATTCCGATATATGAACAGTGTGTCAACTCACTCGTCGAGATATTAGACAAACCCATTGAGCAAATCACCGACCAGCTGGACCGTTCTGGCACGAATTGGGAAGTGGTCATCGGCACGATTGAAGGCACTGCTTATGTCGAGCGTCACGAACAATTGGAGCGTGATTGCAATGCCAGCTTTGAACGGCGCGCCACCCGACGTTATCTACGAGGATCACTCATGCCCCATATTCTGGGCAATGTCGGCTTCCCAACAGAAGAAGAAGTCAATGCACTAGAACGACAAGGTTTTAACGCAGAGACGATCATCGGACGAAGTGGAATCGAACAAAGTTGGAATGATGTGCTGAGTGGTCGCCCCGGCGGACGCTTATCGCTGGTATCTGCCACCGGACAACGGGTTCGGGTACTGGCAGAAGTTCCCTCACAAATCCCAGAGAGTTTGTGGCTGACGATTGATGCGAACCTGCAAGAATACGTCGCCCGGGTCTTAGGAGAAGCCTATGTGGAATCTGCCGAGGGATGGGGACGTTCCTCACGCGGGGCATCGGCAGTTGTCTTTGATGTCAATACGGGCGAATTGCTGGCAATGGTCAGTTACCCATCATATGAAGGCAATGCCTTTAATCCCTATCCTGCCGTCGGACGTGAAGTTGCCGATTTGGTGCAAGAAGAAGTTGCCGAAGATAATCGCTTGCCACAACTCAACCGCCCGACGCAAGGGGTCTATCCGACTGGCTCGGTGATGAAAGTCATGAGTTCAATTGCCGTGCTGGAAAGCGGAGTCTATGATGAAAACGACTCCATTGTCTGCACGGGCATCTGGCAACAGGAGAACGATACCCGCTTCGATTGGTTGCCCGGCGGACACGGACGCATGACCACTTCGACAGGTATCACGAATAGTTGCAACCCCTTCTTCTATGAAGTCGGCTATCAGTTGGATGGCGTTGACCCCAACTTATTACCCAGCTATGCACGACGCATGGGATTAGGCGAACCAACGGGGTTGACAGATATCCAAGAGCAAACAGGCATTATCCCCGACCCTGAATTCATCCGTCGGACAAGTAATCTGCCATGGACATTCTCGTTTACGGTGAACTTGTCGATTGGACAGGGTGAAGTGCAGGTCACACCTCTACAAATGGTGCGGATGTACGCCGCTGTTGCTAATGGGGGCTTGTTACTGCGTCCGCGTCTGGTGCGTGAAACAGGGATCTTGAACCAACGGACTTTCATCGCCGAACCGGATGTGATTTCCGATGCTGACCTTTCTGCACAAACCTTGCGGATTGTACGCGAGGGGATGTGCAATGTTACGGTTGCCAATTCCGGGACAGCCACGCACATCTTCCGCGATTCGCCCCTCCAAAATCTGGGAGTCTGTGGCAAAACGGGAACTGCCCAAGCCTTCATCGATGGGCGGGGAGCCGCCCCGCATTCGTGGTTTATCGCTTATGCCCCGCGTGAAAATCCAGAAATAGCCGTCGTAGTCATGGTGGAAAACTCTGGCGAAGGGTCGGGAATCGCCGCACCACTCACCCGCCGAATCATGGAATACTACTTCTTCGGACCCTTTGATTAAGTTCACATAATTTATACTCTATTACATTATTTACAATTCTCTTGTGTGCTTCTTGCATTGCTCGATTATGCTATGTGGTTATCCGTCTTAGAGATAAAAGCATTAAGGACACCATGACCGCCATTCAATTAGCATGGCACGACTCGCAAGAGACGATCTTGCACTATACCTTCCCGAATATTTGGCAATGGGATGATTTTTATGCGGTTAAGGCAGAGGCTGATCCACTGCTTTTGGCAAAACCCTATTCGGTTGCCTTGGTCATGGACTTAACACAATCAAAAGGCATTCCCGCCCATCCCATTCGGCAGATTCGGTCCTTGCTCCACAAACGGGTTGATAAAGGGTCGCCCATCATCTTCGTTGGGAAGCGTTATCTCTTCAAATCACTGTTTCGGGTGATTAAGCAGATGTGTCGTAGGGTGGCACCAGACCTTTATCTGGTGGATACGCTGGATGACGCATTAAAACTTGTTGCGGTTCACTAACCCTATTTTGAACTGGGCAGTACCCACTGACTGATGGCCAACACCACAGCCCAGCCGATGTATCCAGCAATTACTGTCGGCAACAACTTCAGCCCCTGCCGTGACGCGATATATGACACGATAAAAAATACAGTTGTCGCAACCAAGCCAATAAACAACGACCCATTGAAGCTCACGAATTCTTCTTGCCGAGTCTCTTCTTCAAAGCGGGAGTAGGCAATCCACATGGCTAAGGGCAAGCCGAGTGGCATGGTAGCGGTGATCGCGGCTAACTGCTTCGAGCGTTCACTGAGCAATGCTACAATGATAATGACGAGCATAGAGACCACCACAGGCAGGACTTTCGACCAATCTATTGTCATATTGAACTGTCTTTCTGCATTTGGAACAGCCTCACATCTTACCTTTATCCGCTCGAATTCTCCATTATGCTCTTAAAGCTGAGTGCTATTCTGCTGGTGGCTCAAAATTGGACGTTGACAAACTAGGGTGCTATCCGTTCAACTTAAAGGGAGACCGTCAGCGACGCACGAAGGATCGTGTTCATGTCATTTTTGGCTCCGCTTGCCTTTCTGGGCGCATTACTCGCCATACCCATTCTGTTGCTGTATATGCTTCGGCTTCGTCGGCGTGAGGTGGTGATTTCTAGCACCTTTCTCTGGCAACAGATTCTCAAAGACACGGAAGCCAATACCCCGTGGCAACGCTTACGACGCAACCTCCTTCTCTTCCTACAATTAATTATTCTAGCTCTACTTGTCCTTGCGCTGGCACGCCCCTTCATCACCGTCCCCACCGTCAGCGCAGGCAAGACCGCTTTGCTCATTGATGCCTCTGCCAGCATGAACGCCACCGATGTCGATGGAAGCTCACGGTTTGCCTCTGCCATCAGCGAAGCGAATGCGATTATCTCCAACATGAACCCAGCCGATACCATTTCGATTATCCGCGTTGGAGAAACGGCTGAAGCCATCACCCCCTATACAGGTGACTTTCTGGAATTGCGTGGGGCGATTAATGCCATGCAAGCGGGCGAAGGCAAAGCGGATTGGGATACGGCACTGACTCTGGCGGCGGCAGGCTTAAAAGGCGCAGAGAACTTTAATATCGTGATTATCAGCGATGGGGGTGTGGGGGATGCGACCAACTTACCCGCGAATATCCCCCAGCCGATTCACATTTCCGTCGGCGAATCCTCCGACAATCTGGCGATTACGGCTCTCGCCACCCGTGCCTTGGCTGGAGAAGCCCCCCAACTCTTCGCCCAAGTGACTAATTTCGGCGATTCCGAAACGGAGATTTCGCTATTGGTGCGTTTGGATGGCACACTTCGTTTTTCACGGACGGCGACCATCGGCGCACGCAGTCAATTGCCCATCGCTTTTGAAGACCCGATTACAGACGAATTTTCGACTATCGAAGCCGAACTCCTCCTTGACGATAACGTGGTGGATTATCTGGATTCCGACAATCGCGCATGGACGGTACAACAACAGGTCAACACCCGACGCACCCTCCTCATGACACCCGAATCAAATGTCTTCCTCGAACAAGTCCTCCGCAGTTTAGCAGGAGTCCAGACCTTCAAAGGTGATACAACGAGTGGACGTTTACCCAACCAAGACTTCGACCTCTACATCTTTAGTGATTGGTTGCCGAACTCGCTTCCCGATGGTGATATGCTGATAATCAACCCACCACGCACGACCTCGCTGTTTACGATTGGTGAGGAGATTGAGAACACCCGTCGTATTGAAGTCGCACGACCCGATGACCCGCGCATGGCGTTTGTGGATGTAGATGCACTAAATCTGCGTGTTTTTCGGGATATTGAAGCGGATTGGGCAGACCCCCTGATTGTCAGTGATGGGGGCGCATTGTTGCTCGCTGGTGAAAATGACGGGCGACAGATTGCCATCCTCACCTTCGACATTCGGGATTCCGACCTGCCACTGCAAATCACATGGCCCATCCTCATCTCGAACTTGCTCGAATGGTTCACTCCAAGTCAGACTGTCTCCGTACCCGATGGACTGAGTGTGGGAGATACGGTTGTCATTCGCCCGCCCATTGGAGCCGATTCCCTGCGTGTGACCTTGCCATCAGGTGATACCCGTGAGCTTCCGCCTGATGAGAACCTGCTGTTCTTCACGGAGACGACGACTGCTGGCTTGTACACGCTTGATGTGCTAAGCAATGAAGAAGTCATCGACAGCCAACCCTTCGCCGTGAACCTGTTTACGACTGGCGAGAGCGACATCACCCCGCAGACGATCTCGCTGGGTGGAACGGAAGTCACGACAGATGCGAATGAGCAATTGGGCGTACGCGAGTTCTGGTCACTTGTGGCGTTCTTGGCATTGCTCGTCTTGCTGATTGAATGGTATGTCTATCATCAACGCCTCCGTGTCCCGACCATCATGACACCCCTTCAACGTCGTCGCGTCGCCCGCACACAACGCGCTTGAATATTTAACTTATACGCTTTTCCGAAAATAAGTTCTGTAGTATAGTTGAGTTGTTCATAGATTCAGCTTTGGGCAGTACAACCAAGGTTCGATTCCTTGGGATGTAATTGGCTTAATTGGGTTTGTCTGCATCTTCCTTCTACACACAACATATCGTTATCTGAGTTTTACGAAGGAGTCACAGATGAATAAAAAGACGCTAATCACATTGTCCCTTATAGAGGTAACTTCGGCAGTAAATAGTCAATTCGTTACTGGTATATGGATTGCCCATAGCTGAGACTATGATACTTTTCTCAAACATTTTTCTTTTCAAAATCTTCAAACGATTTTCTTTTATTCTATTAATTTTTTTATCATGTTATTTCGTACTCGCACAAGACGAGGTGGAATCCCCAACCATTGAGCGTGTGATTGTCATCTCGATTGATGGCTTACGTGCGGATGCCGCCCAACAAGCGGATATGCCG
>JANQRM010000152.1 GCA_028284565.1 Anaerolineae bacterium
CGAAATTAGCTTTTGTTCAGGTTTCAACCAATAACCGGGATTGTTTGAGTAGTCCAGTTCTTTGAAGGTTCTATTTAGAGCTGTTACCCAGTCTGTAAAATTGTCATGCTTTTTTACATCTGGTAGGTGTTCTTCTCGTAATAGCTTTGCAAAACGCAAGCATGTTGCTACATCATCCCAACTTTCTATTGGGCTTTTTCGAGTGAAGCTATCAAAAGCAATGTTGGTATTCATAATCGCAGTTTAGCAGGCTTGTAAAGACGGGTAGTGACCCAAACAAAACACGTTGCACAAGCGTTATTCAACGTGCAAAATTGCGCTCTATGAGTACCAAATATAAAGCGAAAGCACCTCATGTTCTGGTGCTTCGACACAACCCCCAATTACGAGACTTTGCCGCGATCATCGCCAAGATCAAGCAAAACCATTACATCAAGGCCACATGGCAGGATTGGGATGGGGAAGTCTGGGAAATACGGCGGGTGGGTCGGATGAATCCCCGTAAGGTGAAACCAAAACCTCAACCTATAACCCAAACCCGTGATACGTCATTCCAGTACGGCGCGGTCACTGATCGTGAACGGCTTAAAAAGTTGGGTGCATGACGACTATTCACCTGATGGGGGAGTTGGTCTATTCAAGTAATCAATAAGCTTGTCGTATTGCTGCGGGGTGAGATTGGCATCGGTAATGAGCTTAATAGCCTCAATGACTTTCGGTCTCAACAACTCATGGTTGGATAAATACCAAAAACCATACTGATCTTCTAGAACATTTTTCGGAGGTCTAAGCCCCAATTTGCCGAAAACATTGGCTGTAAGTTTGCCCCACTCTACAAAATCAGGCATCAATTCTTCTGGAATGGGTACCGTTTTAGATCTCACTTTTACTGGTGTAAGCTGGTCTAAATGATTGGTGATGCCGTTACCATCCCAATAATCAGCCATTTCTTGGCGATTTTTGAAGTCTGGTAAAGGTTTGAGCTTGCTCATAGGTTCTTGTTTGTCTTTGAAGGATACAACCCATTGAAAATGAACTGCTTTAGTAGTGACTGGTACGGCACATCCCGCTTATTCGCTTCTGTTTTAGCTGCCTCTATCAAGCTATTGGGTAGGCGTAGTGAGATTTTTTTTGTGGTTGGCTTCAGGTTGGGGAATAGAGATTTGTCTCGTGACACAGCAACCACACTCATATAATCGAGTGGGCTGTTATTGTCCCAAAACTCTCGCTCTTCGTCCTCAGATTTGAACTGGGGTAAGGGTTTTAGCTTCTTCATGCTGTTTCTTTGATTGATTTATAAGTATCTCGCTCGACTCCTCGCTTTTGATCTCTAGCTGAAATAATCCTGATCCTAGTATCACGCTTGGTAAAGGTGACAATCAAATCTCTACCATCGTTAGTGGTACTGAGTATTGTGTACCGATCTTCGGTTTGTGAGTGTGCTAAATCTTGAAAGACAATTTGAGGGAAATTGAAGAATATTTGCTCTGCTTCACTGTCTGAAACACTGTGTTTTTTCAGGCTTTTATCTCGGTTCCCTTCGTCCCAATCAAAACCAGTTACATCCCTAAGAATATCGGCTAAATTGACCGTCATTTGTGCATCTTAGCAATGCACAAAAACGATGTCAAATGCAAGCCATTCACGTCGCACAAGCACCAAAACACGACATAGAGCTGTACAGCAACGATTGAAAATCATGAGTCCTGAATGTCAAATTTCGTCCGAAGCGCCTCAATCTCGCGATTGATTTTTCTGACAGTCTCATCAAAGTCATAGACCTCATTTCGAGTTATCAGATGGCCTAAGTAAATAGGAAAACAAAGAAGAAATAGATAAATAAGGCCTAGATACAAAAGATATTGCAAAACCCAAAACATTATCTGATATTCAAGGTTAGTTAAATCAAAACGAGGAAAGGGAAGCATCAGAGAAAACACGATAGGTAAAATCACCATCAAAGCAAGTGCGACACCCGATATATTCAACAAAAGATGTCTAAACATGGCTATATAGTCCTGTCTAAAGCGGTATTCGAGTAGGTCTGGTTGAGTTCGATACGCCTCAAGCCGTTCCTTTTTATCTATTAAATTACTAATTCTACGTCTGGCCGCATTTTCGGAACGATTCGAGCGAAAAGCCTGTATTTTCCCCCAAAACCACGGCCTGATCAAAGACAAAGATTCGCTCGCAAATGCGCCAACAAATGCACTAACCACCAATGACCACCACCAATTTTCTTGGATGAATTTGGATACTTCATTCCACATCACTTATCAACACCTTACAAAAACTCAAAACTCAACAAGTCGTGTCGCACTTACTCTTCTTGTGCGACATAGATCACCTCAACACCACCAGTAGGGCAGTCGGCTATAACTGGCTACCCTAGGGTAAGCCTTCGTTAGTGTAAATCCTATAGTGTTAAAAGGACTGTTTTCATTCTGTTGTGCGCTTAGATTAACAACAGTCAATGCTAGATGAGGGGTAAATAATAGTGTTGGGAATTAATAATACTACTTTGAAATATCTTGTTATATTAATCCGTATAACGGGTAGCAGTCGGGAAAGCAGCACATGAACATCCTCGTTGTAGACGCGGACGAACTAGGCACGGAGATTATTCGGGTGATTTTGGCCCGATCTGGTCACAAGAATGTGCAAACAGCAGCGAGTGACACCGAAGCTCTGAGGCGCATAGCCTACGAAAGCCACTGTTTGCATCTGGTTATCACGGAATGGTCAGCGCCCAACATTGAGGGTCACAAAATTTGTCTAGCCGCTGCTGCGCGTGAAATCCCAGCAATTGCATTTGGGTCGTACTACCACCAAGAATACTTATTGGCTGCAATATCGGCGGGTGCGTCTGCCTACGTGCCTACACCTTTGAACATAAGTAAATTCGTCGATAGAGTAGACAAATTGCTTGCTGCGAGTACAGCGAGGGTGAGTTCAGCCACTGGAAACCAATCAGAGCACAGTTTGTTAGTAGCTCCAGCCCTTAACCTGATAGACGATTCGCCAGTGCAACAAGGTCACGATATGAAACAGGCTTTTGCAAAATAATGTCAGCCCGTTTATCTACATCAAGTGGTAAGACTTCCGGTGATGCAGTAATCAGAATGGTAGTCACACCATCACCATTTGCCATTTGGGAAAGTCTCTCCAAAACATCAGTCCCAGACAGTCCAGGCATTAATTGATCGACCAAAACGACACGAGGAAGCAGACCTTTCTCAAGGTACTCAACGGCTGCCGTTCCAGTATATGTGTGATACACGCTATAACCAGCAGCAATGAACGCACGCTGCCACAACATTGCTAAGTTAGCATCATCTTCGGCAATCAATATGTTCAACAGACGCATTCTCCATTAGCGTGAGTAGAATTACCGAATTGTATAAAAATGACTAACAGATTAGCAAAAGTTATAACGTCTATTTAATAGATTGGCTAAAATACACTGTATTAGTGGCTTCTCAAGCTGTTCAGGCTTCACTTCTGGTTTATCCCCTAATTTGCTCTACAAGCTAAAACGCCTATAGTTTAGACAACTACACTTTTGTATCCCCAAACTCATTCATACCGTCCAAAAGCTATAGCGAGGAACGAACTTATGGCAATAAGTATGGGTTGGTTAATAGAAGATCATGTGTTGTACTTGAAACTTAGTGGCAAAATTTCGCTAGGCGAACTAGAGAATGCTATCGAGAACTTACTGATACTAATAGATCAAAGTCCCACCTCTCCCATACATGTGTTCTCTGATCTAAGCGATATGGATTCAATACCGCTTGATCTACACGGCTTGGCAAATGTGAGTATCAAACTCGTCAACAATCCCAAAATGGGGTGGTCGGTCATGATAAAGACGCACCAGTCCTTTTTTGAACAAATTGTTAACCTAGTTGGACGTATCGCTCGTGCGGATTACCATTTTGTGGATAGCTTAGATGAGGGAATCGCGTTTCTGGCCGAGCATGACGACACATTACCAGACCCAATACAACTCACACCCTCAAATGATGTAGCTCACATCTTGGACGCTACCGTAACAGACATAGATTAAAGGCGGTCTGCACCGTGCCTCACAAGCTGCTCGTTTCTCAATATCTCCATATCACTCGACTAAACAGTTATTCGACATTTCACGATCAATAGCGAAGTTTAGCAGTCGAGAATTGTGAGTGATGCAGATGATCGTTTTCAATATCCTACTTCGTAGACTATAGGGATAGATGTCAAAGCATGACTACTCAAGTGGATTGAATTATTAGATGTTAGTATCATTTGCCCATCTGGGAGACATGACGCAGATTATTTATTGTGCGCCATAGCAGGTGCAAAATCGCGTTTGACCTATGGGTACGGATATGGTGAAATACCCGTATCCATATGAACACAAAATCCTCTGTAAAGACGACCATCACATTGCAACCAAAGACCTTCACGCGGTTGCAGAACTTCATCAGTCGAACCGAGTTCAACATGTCGCAGGTGATTGATGAGGGAATCAATCAGGTCATTGACCACGCCGAAGCTGACCGACCGAAACGAATCTGGACTAAGATCAAGAAGATGAAAGGTGTCGGTTACGCTGACCCTGCGCTGAAAAATAAGAGCGTCAATGACATTCTGTATGGCGATGATGGCGCGTGGAGGGGTAGTGAGCGATAGCCCCAGACTGGTTCTGGTAGATAGCGACGTTTGGGTCGGCTACTACATCGAAAATGATGCGCTACATCAAAAAGCTGCCTCTGGTCTCGAACGACTTGAGAGCAGTAACTTCGTTCCGGTCATCAGCAGTCAGATCATCGGCGAAGTGGCAACAGTGCTGAGCCACAAGTCGGGTACAAGCCTCATGACTACCTTCCTTGATGACATCGAGGGCAGCGAGATGACTATCATCTACCTGAATAAGGCAATTCACCAGACCGCTATCGACATTATGTACGACACACAAACCAAAGGCGTGAGCTATGGTGACTGTGTGAACATCGCCACCCTGCAAGAAACGGGGATAGATGCTATTTACGCCTACGACAAGTTCTATCACAAGCGTTTTGGACTCGACAATGTAGCTTACCCCAAAAATGATCCGATAGGATCGAGTGAGCGCGAGAGTGCGATATAATCAATCTGATAGACTTCACAACATCGTCTGATACATCAAACTGCGAATCACAGATGCAAGAAAAAGAGTTAAAGCGCCTTATTGGACAACGAATACGGACAGCCCGTAAACGACAAGGGCTTTCCCAAAGAGAATTTGCTGATCTTATCGGTAAAGATCAACGTTCGGTGTCGATGTATGAGACAGGGGAACGCAGCATCTTAATTCATGATATTTTTCTGTACGCACAAGTCTTGAACGTCACACCTGAATATTTCATCCAGTTTGATCAATCGCTTGACGCAAACCAACAACGCCTTCTCAACGAGTTCAACCGACTCCCCACAGATCAGTCGAAACAATCCGCGCTGGACATCCTTCGAGCCTTTTCTAAAGCCATATCGGAATAGAGAATCCGGTTTACTACTTAAAGTAGTGATTTTTGTGGTATAATATTCATATTCGGAATTAATAAGTATTCCTTTTTGAAAGGACGACATGAAATGCCAGCAAAAGATTGAGTATATAACACCACCCTCTGAGCAAACCGAGTTACTGGCTCGGCAGATATGCCGGGGCATGGTCAAGCGCCGAGGTAAGGTGTGGGCATCCGAAGAAACCGTCAACGACTTTTCCCAATTTCTCAGGCTTCTCATTCGCATCCAGAGCAAAAGTCAATCAAACAAGCAGTTACAACCAGAGGTCTTGTCATGAGTACCAAAACGAACCCCAACGTCGCATTGTGTTACGTCCGCCTGTCAAACACCCGCAACGATGATGACACCAACAGCCCTGAACGCCAGAAG
>JANQRM010000210.1 GCA_028284565.1 Anaerolineae bacterium
TTTGTCAAGGCACGAGCGCCCTGTACGAGTTGGGTATTCACCGCCGTGCCATTCGTCGTGCCTAAATCTTCGACTGTGATGAGGTTGCCTCGCTTAGAAAAACGCGCATGATGTCGGCTGACTTCCGGGTCGTTAATCGTAATGTCGTTGTTGGCATCGCGTCCGAGAGATGTCACATCTTTCTCAAGTTTGAACATCTCATTTAGCAAAGGACCGCGACGCACGACAATCCAATGTCCGGGTTGAGAGGGCATCACTTGCTTATCATAGGTCGGGATTTTGGCAACCTGTGGTGCAGAGGACGGCGCAGACGTCGTCCGAACTGGTTGTCCAGCTCGCACAGGACGCTGTCCCACAATCTTGGGTAGTTCCCGCAAAAAATAATCCCAAAAATGATTCTCATCCGTCCATGCCGCTACATCGAAGATGGTCAAGCCAGCGAGTCGCGGATGAAAGCGACAGGGCTTGAAAATAATCGGTATCACAGGAATACCATTGCCCAGTGCAAAACCCCATTCATAGGTGACATAAATCGAATTGGCGGACTCTGGCGTGAGGATAACAATCAACGCATCCGATGCTTGAATCGCCTCATCAATCGCTAATTTCCAATCTTGTCCGGGACGCGGTTCGGGGTCAATCCACGGCTTATAGTCATTTTGCAAGAGCGCATCTTGCATATCTTTCAGCCGTTTGAGATTCTGTGGCGCATAGGAGATAAAGATATTTTTCACGGACTTGTCCTTTGCCAATGCATTGCCGACCAGTCCCCATTATAACGAGTATTGATAAAAAGGTGATAAGTTTCTGTCGATAAACATCAACTATAGCGTGTCTAAAAATGTCCTTAGATGCTTCTCGAATGCTTCTGGCTGTTCCATATTGGGCAGGTGTGCCGTGTTGTACATAACAACCAATTGTCCGTTACCAATTGTGCTTGCCATGACCTTGCCTGCGTCTTGGATTTCGCTGTCGTCTTGGTCACCCACGATAGCTAAGAAAGGGATTTTTATCTCATTCAGTTTATTGATGGCATCGACTTTCGGGTTCTGCTTCTCACCGAGTTCCTTCTTCTCATTTTGCAGGGCAATTAGGTTCATGGCATAGACTTTATCTCGCACGGCTTTCGGCACAGCATCGGCTTCACGTCCCATACCAGCAACCCAGAATTGCACCTCGAACTCGCAAACTTTCTCAACTTCACCTGCATCCCACGCCTTGACCATCTCATTCCAAATGGGTGGCGGGTCTTCTTTGAATTCATAGCCGCTTGGATTCGACGTGACCATCACCAATGCCTTGACCCTATTAGGATTCAGCACTGTATAATCCATCGCCAGAGTCCCGCCTTTGGAGCAACCCACCAAAATCGGCTGGTCGATATTTAGGTGGTCGAGTACCGCTTGCAAATCATCTATATCCGAGAAAGTCCCCTCCACCGGATGACTCTGTCCATAGCCCCGTTGGTCATAACGCACCACCCGATGCGAATCGGCAAAGACATCAAACTCATTGTCCCACATCCGCATATCACAGATGCCCGCATGGAGAAAGATGAGTGCTTGTCCCTCTCCTGCAACTTCATACGCCATTTGGGCATTCCCCACATTGACCGTCCCGCGTTGTGTTTCTGGCATATCCTGTCCTTTTATCATTGAGTAGTGTCCATTATAACCCCTTGTGAACTAATAACAAACAACTAATGGTTAAGCACCATCCTCAACCAGTCCAATTGAATGGAGTCATTGTCCCGACTGCTTATCCCAATTATGATTCAACTAGTCAAGTTAAATGGGAGAGCCAGCCTCATGAAAAAGAGCTTATTATTCACGTTTATTCTTGGATTCTTATTGACCATTCCTGTGGTTGCTCAACAATCTTGTGCGGATGGCGCATGGCAAATCAATGGCGAATGCGTCATCTCTACTGAAGTGGATTGGAGTGAGGGCTGGAATACGGTTGTTCCCGGTGGCGAGACCATGTGCGCGCACGAGACGATGTTCCAATTTTGGGTTCATCCGGGTGATGAGAACCTGATGGTCTATTTTCAAGGAGGAGGTGGCTGTTGGAATGCGGAAACCTGCCAGCAAGGGAGCAGTTGGTACAAACAGACCGCATCGAATAACGAACCCAATCGCTACAACACAGGCATCTTCTCCCAGCGCAATGAGAACAACCCTTTTGCCAATTACACGGTGGTCTTCGTGCCATCTTGCACGGGTGATGTCTACATGGGCAATGCAGTAGTCGAATACAGTGATGACGTAACCGTGCATCATCGTGGATTCGCTAATCTCATGTCCGCTGTCAACTTCGTGACTGACACCTACGCCGAACCAGAATATGTCTTTGTCACAGGTTGTAGTGCGGGCAGTGTTGGGTCTGCGATTGCCGCGCCTTATCTCATGGAAGCCTATCCTGAGACACCCGTCACGCAATTGGGCGATTCACTCGGACTCATTTTTGACACACCCAACTCCTTAGACGAACTGTGGGGTGCAGATGAAACCCTCCATCCCGCCATTGATGATTCTCAACTTGCTGATGCCTTCCTGATGACGGAATACTATATCGAAATGGCAGAGGCGTTTCCCAATCGGGTGTTTGGGCAATTCAACAACCGCTATGAACGGGTGCAACAACGCTTCTTCGCCATCGGACAAAGCAACCCGCGTGAGTTTGTCAGTGAAGGCTTAGAACGCGAAATGGTTGAGACCGCCGTCAATGCCAACAATTTCCGCTACTTCCTCGATGATGATTCCATTCACTGCATCTTGCCAAACAACGGCTTATACACCGCCGAGGTCGATGGGGTAGCTCTCCTCGATTGGCTTAATGCTTACCTCGCCGGAGAAGCAGTCGATAACGTGGGTGGATAGGTTTGAAACGTTAGCTTATTTCATCAGTAAAATCCAGTTCACAACTCTGAAGAGTAGACTAAGAAAGGATACTACTCTTCTCTATTTTATTTATGATTCTTGAATTTGTTAAACTAATTGTTTCAAAGTAAAATTCTTTAACTTTTTGTTACTGAGAAAATATTATGTTTTTGGCACTCTCTGATCTTGAAAGAATTATTACTATAATTCTTATTCTATACTCCACACTACAAATTCTAGTAATCTATCTACTCATACGTTCATCCAGAAAACATCGGCAAACTATTTTTCGTTTCTTTGGACTTTCGGATAAGAATCATTCATTTGAAATTGTTATTTCAAGACTTCAAATTAAGGAGGAAGGTGGCACGGTTGCTGTAGGTGAATCTCAAGTTACGAAAGGATATATCGGACCAACTATAAATTATGTTGAATATCAAATGGCATTAGAAGTTATTGATTTATTCCAACCAATATCTATAAATAGAATCCCCAACTCTTTGCAGAGGATTGCGAAGAGCTTTACTTCAATGGCTACTCTTAAACCAACTATCGAGATTAGTCCTTATAAACACTTATCTGAGGATAATTTAGGTAAAAACTTATTTTTGATTGGGGATGGAATTTACAACTTATATTCACAACACTTTTTGAAACATCATCCAAAGTTAGTTTATGAATTTAGAAAGAATAAACGCGGTGTTCGTGCAATCTTTGAAAAATCGGGAGAAAAGCGCGAAATCATAGGTCGAGATGTACAAGCAGGTGAGACACCAAGTCAATTAGCTCTGATTCATCGAGCGAAAATTCCTTCCAAAAACAATAGATATCCTAAAAATACTGTTTTCATATGCGCTGGAACGGGCACAGCAGCAACATGCAAGAGTGTGAAATTTCTGCTGGATAATAGGGTAAAAATTACCAACAAGATAAAATTGTTGAAAAAAGTCAAAAACCCTCAAGAATATGAGTTTTCCATTCTTTTGAGGTTTAAGGATATGCCTGCAGATGTTGACCATAAACAAGAATTAGATATGTTTGAAAGTGTTGAGGTGCATGAATTTAGGATAGATGCACATAAATATGAATGGTAAGTAAACGAGAAATCATAGAGACTCTCGTATTTTTAGGATATACTCCAATAATGATTCAATATCTGACACACCTCTTGCGAGTAAATCCGAATTATCCCTTACTTCAGAAGCCATTTCCTCTGACTCAACCCCGATACTTACGAATTTGTATTGACTATTTTTTCTAAGTTCAATTCCTTTTTTCATTGCCCTTGCATCACTTGTGTCATCGCCTAAGTAGATAAAGGTGTTTAAGCTGTTTTCGTTAACTAAATCTTGTAGGATGGTTCCCTTATCAATATTAACAGGAGGTCGAAATTCAAATACCTTGCGTCCGTTTTCAATATGTAGATTATATGTAGAGGCTAAATCTTGGACTATTGGCTGATATTTTTGCTCTATGAGTTCAGGAGTTGCTGAACGACGATAATGAAGGGATATTGTTATATCTTTATCTTCAACAAACATATTATCTTCAAGTTGTTTGTTAAGAATTGAAATGACTTTTTCAAGATTTCCACGCGCTTGCTTCACTTCTGGTAGAACTACAACACTTCCATTAATCCATCTCTGCATTCCATGACTACCGACGTAAACCAATTCAGGTAAGTTTACTATCTTCATTAGATCGTTTAGTTCACGCCCAGATACTATAGCAACCAATTTAACAAAGTTATTAAGTTCTTTAAGTAAGCTACGATTTTTCTTGGTTACATATGCTTCGTCAGGCTTTTCTACGATTGGACTGAGAGTTCCATCCATATCAGTTATGAGTCCAAAATTTTGATCTCTAATTACTGTATCAAGTAGTTCTATAGAGCTATCCCAATACATATTATCACCTTTAAACAATTTGCATTGTTTCGATTGTATCAAATTGATTCAGAAATTTCTCACAGAAAATCGGAATACATTCGTTACAAAGTAAAGAACACTTATGACAGGAAGGACATAGTAAAGCAAGCATATAGAAATCGTATCAATTCTGTAAGGTTCGACCTGACTCGGGACATGCTTTCTCCTGTACAATGGGGATAACCTGTTCAACTTTTGGGGAACATCTGGCGTGTCCACGACCTTGCTCCAAGAACAAATCGATTACTATCGCGCCCGCGCATCCGAATATGATGAGTGGTTCTATCGGCAGGGACGCTATGATCATGGTGACGAGAATACCCAATGGTTCGCCGAAGTCGAGGTCATCCAGCAGGCACTTCATGCACTATCATCACAAGACCGCATTCTCGAACTCGCTTGCGGAACGGGCATCTGGACACAAGAACTCGTTAAATTGGGGACACACATCACTGCCCTCGATGCCTCCCCAGAGATGATCAACATCAACCGAGCTAAAGTACAATCGGACAAGGTGACGTATCAGCAAGCCGACTTGTTCGCATGGCAACCGACCCAGACCTACGACATGGTCTTTTTCAGCTTCTGGTTATCCCATGTCCCATCAGAGAAGCTATACTCCTTTTTGGAAATGGTCAGCACAGCACTCAAACCCAAGGGTATCCTCTTTCTCATCGACTCGCGTCGTGTGGCATCCTCCACCGCCAAAGATCATCACATCCCCGACGAAGGCACATCTCTTACCCGACGCTTGAATGATGGACGAGAATATCAGATTGTCAAAATATTCTACGAACCCACCACGCTCGAATCACATCTTGCGGAAGCAGGAATCAGCGGACAGGTGAATCAAACAGATAATTATTTCATTCATGCACAAGGACATAAGCGGACTTAACGGACGGACGCGCGATGGCACGACGAATCATCTATCTCATTCGCAACGGACAATACGACACCTCCCAACATACACAAGAGGGGGCATTGACCAATGTGGGTCGGGGACAAGCGCGTCTGACTGCCGAAGCCGTGCGTGACTTGCGTATTCAGCATGTCTTTTGTAGCCCCCATCGTCAAGTCGTCCAAACCGCCATGATTTTGTCGAATGCCATGGGCTTAGAACTCGTCGAGACCGAACTCCTGCGTCAATATGACAGCCTTATGAACGACCGACGCAATACGGGCGAACTCCAACTCGATATTGATGCCATCGAAGCCGACGAACATCAGCTCGAAGATGCCTTTCATGCGCTCTTCCAAACACCCGACAAAGGCGAAACCAATATCAGCGAAGCCGTGATTTGTCATGGCAATATTATTCGGGATTTAATCTGTCGGGCGACGAATGTAAACCCGGCAAGTTGGGCGCATATGCTTATCAACAATTGTGGCATTAGCTGTGTCTCTGTCGAAGCTGACGGACGCATCGAACTCCAAGCCTACAACGATGTCCGCCACCTCCCCGATGCCTACCGCACCGAATAACGGTCAAAAGGAAACCTGTATGCCCTATCGTTGGCTGATATTGAGTCTCCTATTCTTGTTGGGGATGAACACACTCACAGCTCAGGAGTCGGCTTGGGAAGTCGTTGTTTATGATCCCACTCAGGATGCCATGTTGACTCTCACAGCGGGCGGTGTTCAAGAAACTGTATCCCTCGACTTTTTGAATTGGACTCCCACGCACCTGTCACTATCCCATGACGGACGCTATCTGGTAGGGACAGCGGGGGGAATTGTCGGATTGGTCGCCGACCTACACGAACAAACTAACCTGTCCCTCTTTAACAACAGTCCTGATTTCTTTCAGCGTACCTTAAATGGCGGACGAAATCTCAACTTGATCGTCGGACCGTTTAGAGAAGATAGTCAGGCAGTTGCAATGGGGTATATTGTTGATATTCTAGGCAGTCCGCGCAGTGGCATGTTCATTTATGATATTGAAAGCAAATCCATCACCTTAGACATCGTGCTAGACGGTGATTTTCCGGTCACCTTTGGCGAGTGGAAGGCAGGTGAAATCGAGGTCGGCAACATCCAATGCTACAATTGCGACCAGCCTCATTCTGGGGTGTACAACATATGGGATGCCAATGCACGCGCCTATTGGCAGTCGGAACGCCCATTTGGTACGGGGGTGTTATCTAGCACAGGAGAGCATTTGTATTGGGATTATACCGCCCTCGATGAAGATCGGCTGTACTACGTGCAAACGGCGTATCTGTCTGGCACGGGGACAGTCGCTCGCCTACCTGTTTACGTTGATATGCCCATACCATCAGATTCACCTTTTCGGACCTCACCCCATTGGGTCTGGAATGGAGAGGCATTCCTTGATAATCGCCTCACAATCGAACCGCGTGAATGGCGATTGTTCCTCCGTGATGGCACATGGCGCAGTCTGAATGTGCCGAGTGGGTCGCGTTTCCTTACGGGTACGGTGGACGGCTGGTTGATGTGGCATTCAGATGGCACGATTGATCATTATGCCGAAACCAATGATTTTGAACCCATTACCCTGACTTCATCATTGGAAGAACATCCCATTCTCGTCCGCGTGACACCACCCTTGGGCGAAGGCATCACGACTGACTTTGCTATCGAGCCATGTTCCCTCTTGAATCTTGACCCGCGCCTCGTCATTGATCTGACGGCAAGAGTCACGCCGGGCGCACCCAATAACCTGCGCGCAGAACCCAATGGTGAAAGCGACTTGCTCGGTGAGATTCCGGGTGAGGGTGAATTCAGCGTACTCGATGGACCCGTTTGTGTGGATGGCTTGGCATGGTGGCAAGTGGATTACAACGGACAAATCGGATGGACAGCCGAAGGCAACCGCAACTACTGGCTAGAACCTCCCTTCCAACCCCTAGATTTCCAATTCTAAGGTAAAATCCTGAACCAAAACAGAATATCTGATAACCGAAAGCTGAATTGCTGAACGGCTGACTTGCTATGCTACCCTACACCATCCAACGCCAAAAGCCCCTCGTCAAAGACATCAACGCGCTTCGGACACACCTCGCCCAATACAATCTCAGTGTTGTCCCCGAACTCGCCGATTATCGGGATGACACACTCGGCATTTTCCTGCGGGATGACTCCGACACTATTCAAGGCGGACTTGTCGCTGAATTCGATTGGAATTGGCTCTACGTTGATTTGCTCTGGTTGGATGACTCTCTGCGCGGAAAAGGACTAGGTCGCCAATTGATGACCACCATCGAAGAAGTCGCGCTCAACTATGATGCACCCATCCATCTCCAGACAACCCAATTTCAAGCTCTCGACTTTTATCAGCATCTTGGGTACGAACTGTACGGCACACTCCCCAACCGTCCACAAGGCTATGACTACTACTACCTGCGAAAAACCGACCTTCAACCCGACAACACGGACTACGACCTCGCCGTCGAATGGAATCCAGCCAAAGGCGATTTGAAGACCGTTGCCAACGGACTCAAAGCCTACTGCCAGCAATTTGCCGTCACCACAAGTCGGCGGATAGGCGTGTTCATTCGTCCAGAGGGAGGCACAAACGGCGATGGCAACATTCTTGGTGGCTTATATGGTTCCGTCTATTGGGATTGGTTTGATTTGCGGGTCTTTTGGGTGGATGAGTCCCTGCGTGGACAAGGCTGTGGCAAGCAACTCCTCGCCCTCGCCGAAGCAGAATGTCGTCGTCTCAAATGCCAGCACATCACCCTCGACACCACCGACTGGCAAGCCCTCGACTTCTACCAATCACAAGGCTTCACCGTCTTCGCTACTCTCCCCGACCATCCCATTGGCTACACCACCCACTACCTCAAAAAGGCTTTGGCTTAATTAGATTTTTGCAATTATTCTGATTTACTTGTTAATCAAGAGATGTTAATGGTGTAAAGAGTACACAGGTGGTAACGATTGACAACGCTGTACATTGATTACATACTTGGGTATATAGTGTTACTACTAGTAGTAGGCTAGTGCTTAGAAAAGTAAAGTTGCCCATTACTTAAGAATTCAAGAGGTGAGCAAGGCGGTCTGAGGGTGATTATCGTGACTAGACGCTAACTAGCAACGATACCGATGTGCTTTTTGACATCGTGGACACTTCCATACGCCGGAAGAGCCACGTCTAACTGTACGCTTTGTGCGATGACCGCAACAACTAAGAGTTAAGGTAATTCGGACGGGTCTACGAGTGATACGTATTTTTCTCATACGTAACCTCCCTGAGTAAAACATTAAACCTAACTGAAGCTGTCAGACCGCCTTGCTCACACCTCGAATCGCTATCGACATATTAAAAGATTCTAACCGCGTCCTAACAAAGTACGGTGTATAATAAACGCACGAAAATGACAGATACACCGTCTGGAGTTTTCTGTCCTTCTAAAGTCCTGTGTGCCGCCCGCCGCAGGACTTTCCCATTTAATATTTAACTTAGCCTCGATTGTATCAATTCCAGCACATATGAGTCAATTAAGAGACTCTCTAGTTGTGTATCAACACAAGTTCACAAATCCATACTAGCTCAACTGTTCGCAAAAATTAAATTTGAGGTGGTTCAGAATGTGAATATCTTGCAGATAAGTAGCTGAATTTAGAATCAAAAAAGACGAGTCAAAAACCCGTCTTTCTCATGGTTGTTTTTCTGCTGATTACACCAGCAACCGCATCGGATTTTCAATCAGGCTTCTGAACAGTTGCATGTACTCTGCCCCTTCAGCCCCATCACTCACCCGATGATCCACACTCATGGTTGCCTTCATCCTTGACCCGACTCCCAACGACCCATCCTCATTGACAATCGGTATTTTCTTCGCAGATGCCACCGCAATAATGCCGGCTTCTGGTGGATTAATAATCGCACTAAAGCTCTCCACATTATATGGACCCAAATTGCTCACTGTAAATGTCGCACCCTTGATGTCCTGTGGATGAATCTTGCCTTCTCTCGCTCGAGCATACATGGCTTTGTTGCTCTCCGCCATCACACTTAAGGCAATCTTATCCGCATCATGGCACACCACATTCATCAGCCCGTTATTTGGCAATGCCACGGATACGCCGATGTTGATTCGATGATGCCGAACCAGCTTATCGCCATAATAATGCGTATTCAAGTTCGGGAATTGCTTCAATGCCAACGCCGTCGCTTTAATCACCATATCATTGACACTGATTTTGATGCCTTCGCTTTCCAATTCGGCATTCAGGTTTTTCCGCAATGCCAACAATGGATTCACATCCATGTCCATCGTCACAAAGAAATGCGGAATGCCGTTATTGCTCAGGATGGTATTCGCCGCAATTGCGCGACGCATCCGTGTAATCTCGATAATTTCCACGTCTTCGGTTGGCACTTTGTCCCATGTTTGTGTGGATACTGTCGCACCACTAGCCGATGCTGATTCTTTGCTTTTCGCAGGTGCTTTCGCTTTGTCAGGCGTAAAATTCTCAACATCCCGCTTCGTAATCCGACCTCCCGGACCTGTCCCACTTACTTGGCTCAGGTCAATGCCTTTTTCTTCGGCAATATTCCGCGCCAACGGGGATGCTTTCACACGTCCATCCGCGGTTACAGATGCTGTATTGCCATTTGCCTGTGAACTGGGTGTCGCTTTTGGCGTATCCGATTCAACAGGTTTGGCTTCTTCTTTGGCTTCGGCAGATGCCCCAT
>JANQRM010000212.1 GCA_028284565.1 Anaerolineae bacterium
TCGCGGAACAACTCCGGGAAGCGCAAATCATAGCAAATTGCCAAGCCTGTTTGTCCCCATGGCGCATCCAAAACTAGAGGTGCATTCCCCGCTTGCAGGTATTTGTCCTCATCCATCAAACCAAATAGGTGAATCTTGCGATACACCCCCATCATGCGTCCTTTGGGGTTAAAGAAAGTGGCACTATTGGCAACCTCTTGTCCGCGCTTCTCCATAATCGAGCCGACAATCGCAATATTATATTTGGTCGCAACTTTCGAGATTTGTGCGAACATGCCTTTGTTGAGTTCGTCGGCATGTTGATTGGCATTATCGAGGTCATATCCAGTTGACCACAATTCTGGCAAGACCACCAAACTTGAGCGACGACGTGCCGCCTCTGCAATCATTCTGCCAGCATTGGTAAAGTTTGTTTTCGTATCACCCAGAACGATATTCATCTGGGCAAGGCTCAGGTTGAGTTTCGGCATAATCGCCACTCCTCATTCGCATTGTCTGTTGGCTCTCGAAACAGATAGACGTGCGACCTTCACACGCCTATCTCATTTGACTATTTTACCTGTCTTGCTGAATATTCGACAACTCTTTTAGTTGTTTAATACAAAGCGCGCGACCGTCCCGTTATGGTCGAGGACATAGAGTTCACCCGCTTCATCTTCACCAAAGGCACTGATTTCATAGGGCAAGTCAATATACTTGATGGTCTCCCAGCTATCTTCGGCAGTCCGATAACTCGCCCATACTTGTCCGGAACAGAAGTCACCGAACAAGTAGACACCCTGCAAGTTGGAGATAGCTTCCCCACGATAGACATAGCCCCCTGTCACGGAACACCCTTGATTATGGTCATATTCAAAGAAGGGCAGTACCGAATCACCAGCGGTTTGTCCACCTGCGAAAATATGCGTCCCCTCGAAGACATTCCAGCCATAATTGATGCCACCTTCACTATCGGCAGGTTGGAAACTGACTTCTTCCCATTGATTCTGCCCAACATCGGCGACATACATATCCCCAGTCGCACGATCAAAGCTGAACTTCCACGCATTCCGCAGTCCATATGCCCAAACTTCATCTGCGCCATCGGCGTCAACAAAAGGATTATCCTCTGGAACAGCATAGGGAACCCCGTCCACATCGACACGCAAGATTGTTCCCAACAAGGTGTTCTTGTTTTGCCCAGAATTCAGGGGGTCATTTGCTGAGCCGCCGTCCCCAAGCGAGATATAGAGATAGCCATCATTGGGACCAAAAGCCAACTCACCGCCATTGTGATTGGCGAAGGGTTGCGCTAATGTGAAGAAAATCTCCGCACTATTGGGGTCAGCCACATTCGGATTGCTCATCGAGACTTGATAGCGGGCAATCACCGTCTGCCCATTGTTTGTCCCACTATAATGCACGAAGAAGGTGTTATTCTCGTCGAAATTGGGATGGAAGGCTAAACCCAGAATTCCCCGTTCTGTATACCCTCCAGCATTCACATCGGATGAGAGCAAGTTGGTTACATCCAAGAAGGGTGTCGGCAAGATTTCACCATCCTGCAGAATCCAGACTTGACCACCTTGTTCGGCGATAAAGATACGATCCGATCCATCGCCAGCATGTGTCAAGATTAGGGGACGGTTCAATCCCTCAGCAACCACTTCAACACCAATCTCATTCCCCGCTGGAATCGTATTGCCATCGACAAACACAACAGGTTCATCCTCATCTTCTCCCAAAATCGCAAAAGTACTGAGGATAAATAACAGACCCAGTATCCACACTCGTTGCATCAATTCATTTTCCTTTGCTCTTTATGTCTAACGACTATCGCCATTCTAGCATGAGATTCGCCAGAAAAATGGACGATTAATCAACGGCTCATCATGCCCTAATCAACGCTTTATACAGGATAGTCCAAAAGTCCTAGGCAACAAGAAGTTTGGTCGTGTCTATTCCTGTTTGAAAGGAATGTACTTAAAATTCAAATGACGCAAAGGTTCTGGTGGTGATGCAGGCATGGGATTCTCCCAATATACTGGGCGGATGAACCCCACACAGTTGTCTTCTGCACATTTATATTGCAAGGCATATTCCCACTCATAGCGACAAAACTCCGATTCTGCCGAGTGTTCTGACCAAAACAACTGCAAGACATCCGCTTCATCAATCGCCTTTGCCAGTCCAGCTTGCCAATCTTCGCCAGACCGCAAATTATCGACATCAATAAACACTTCATTACCGAGTGCTTGTTGTGCGAATTTATAAGCGTGGGCAACATCTTTATCTTTACGGGAATAAGAGATAAAGATGTTCTGATAATGCTCAGCATCGGCATTCTGTAATTTGGCATCAGCTAGGGGATTCGGAGACCGAGCAATCATGGGTTGAGGACCGTCAGTGGGAGTTTCAAAGGTGGCAACATCCCCTTTCACAATCTCAATTGCTCCCTTAATCGACGCGATTTCAATCCCACCCACTACAATCGACACACGGATAAACGCTGTCTCACCGATTTGTGATTCATCTGGGCGGGAATCAAATTCATAACGTGTCCAATCCCCATGCCATGTTTTCGTCA
>JANQRM010000226.1 GCA_028284565.1 Anaerolineae bacterium
CGGCAAAGAGGCGCTGTTCACGTTCAGCTTCCTCTGCCCGTTGGCGTTCTTCAATCTCACGTAAGAGGCGGGTATTGGCTTTGGAGAGTTCAGTTGTGCGTGTCAGGACGCGCTTTTCTAAGTCTTCATTGGTTGCCAAGAGGGAGTTTTGGGCGATTTTGCTATCGGTAATATCGGTGGCGACACCGAGTAAGCTATAGCGTCCTGGCGTGAGTTGGCGCACTTGGACATCTTCATTCAGCCAGCGAATCTCACCAGTTGGCAATTCACAACGATATTCTTGATGATAGAAGTATTGTCCGTCGTGGATGTGCTGGCGGAAGATTTCGTTAAATTGTTGGCGGTCTTCTTCCAAAATCGACTTCTGCCATTGTGTGGTATAGTCTTCTTTACGTCCTGCCATCGGCAAGAAGGTTTGCGCAGATTCTTCGTTTGCTACATGGATATTCCATGCAAACTCCCCATTGAGTTTTTCGGTTACGATGGCATACCACAAGAGGCAATGTGCGCTAGCAAGCAATTGCTGAAGTTGGGCTTGGGCTTGTTTAATATCCGTCAAGTCATGCACCACACCGATTAAGCCCGTGATATTATTTTCGGCATCCTTGAGAGGAGATTTAGTAACGCGAATCCATTGTTCTTGCGCGTTACTGTCCGTATAAGATTCCTCACGTATCAGAGTTTCACCATTTTGGAGCAGAGCGAGTTCTTCATCTAATAAGGTCTCAGTTAATTCGCGCTTAATAAAGTCAAAGGCTGGTTGGTCTGCAATATCAGCTGAGTGATAGGTTCGTGCTTGACGATTGGTTAAAATGAACTCGCCATCCAAATTTTTCACAAACACGATATCGGGCAAGCTGTCAATAATGGTTCGCAGGACATTTCGTTCAGCTTCTAATTCAGTCTCGGCTTGTTGTCGTTTTTGGATTTGTTCGGTTAAAGCTGAATTGGCTTGGCGCAAGACCGATGTTTGCTGGTTAATTTCCGATTGCAGATTGTCGGCTTGGCTTTGAACCTGTGCAAACAGGCGAGCATTGCGGATGGCGAGCGAGGCTTGTTCAGCAAAAATATTGAGTTGTTCACTATCTTGTTGGGTGAAGCGATCTAACTCGGCAGAGTTGAGTGTGATAAAACCGATGACCTCATCATCCAATAAAATCGGCGATGCAAGATTGGATTGAATCCAGTCGCTTCCACCGACTGGAGACCACTGATCATCAAGTTCGGTCACATCAGGGATGATATAAGAACGTTTGTGTTCAATAACCCAACGTAGATTATACGTTGTCGATAAGTCTAAGGTATTGCCAGTACGGTTCGTTGGTTTCCCGTGTTGGTCTTTATAGCCTCTTGACCGATGGATTCTTGCTGTGTTATTGCTTTCAATAAACATCACATCGGCAGTGTCGCTGGGGACGACCTGATTCACGTGGCTTAAAATCAGATCAAGGACTGTATCTAAATCAAGCGACTGATTCAGCGCGGTCGCGGTATCACGCAGGGCTTCCGCAAGTTTGCGTTGATTGCGTTCTGCCTGTTGCGCGGCTTTACGTTGCTGAATATCGCGCGCGAAGCTCAAAATCGCTTCTTGCCCTTGATATTGAATAACTTGGCTGGTGACTTCGACGGGGATGCGTCGTCCATCTTGATGGCGATATGATAGCTCTAATAACATGCGTCCTTGCCCTTGCAAGCGCAAGACCATTTGGTTTGTGGATGCCGCATTTTGTATTTCAATATCACTAATTTTATGGACTTTAAGTTCATCTGTCGTATAGCCCAATAATTTACTCGCCGACTGGTTGGCATCTAAGATCGCGCCATCTTGGGTGCTAACTACTAAAATCGCATCATTGCCATGCTCAAATAATTCGCGGTACTGCTTCTCTGAATTGCGTAGGGCTTCTTCGATTTGCTTTTGAGGCGTAATATCCCGCGAGACCCAGACCACCATATCTGTTTTGGGTATCGGGTTGACGATAGCATTGGTCCAACGGATTTCGCCGTCGAGTTCGAATTCATAATCTACACGAGTTGCCTGTTGTGTTTCTAATACAGTATTGACGTGTTGCAAAAAGCGATCAGCCAATTTTTTGGGAAAAATATCATGAAAGGACTTGCCCAAGACTTCGCTACGAGGTAAATAGCGCAATTCTGATTTGGTCGGGGCGATTTTGAGATAACGTCCATCCCGGTTGAGAACAAAGACATTATCCGTCATGCTTGTAAAAATACTCCGCATCTCACGATAGGCGGAAGTTAACGACTGTTCGACTTGGCTTTGAATAGAGACATCATGGGAGATACACAATACCCGTGTCGCATCACTCTGTGGCTCTTGTGTGACCGTCATATTGAGCATGATATCCATGACACCGCCATCGGCACGACGATATTGCAATGGGATATGCTGGAGATCGCCGTCTTGCCATAAACGTGGCAAGATAATTGTTTGGAATTGTTCAGCAGAGTCAGCCGTCATGACATCGGAATAGGGTTTCCCAATGATTCTTTCTCCTTCATAACCCGTTTCCCGAAGCCACTGTGCATTCACCGAGACAACGTTTGCATCTGAATCAAAAGAATGAATCATGACAGGCGCATGTTCATAAATCTGCCGAAAGCGCGCTTCGCTTTGACGTAAGCTATCTTCGGCACCTTTGCGTTCGGTTACATCCTCAGCAATGCCCAAGTAACCGATCATCTCCCCGTCATCATTGAGCATGATCGAAGCTGATAGAAGTACATCTATCCACGACCCATTCTTATGCGCTTGTCGCACGTTCCCCCGCCACGCACCCTCCTTAAGGAGTATGGCGTTCATATCCTGCCATTTCATATCATTTTCATAACGGGTGGGAACGAGATGAATGATGGATTGACCAATTGCCTCTTCGTCTGTCCAGCCATAGAGCGATTGTGCCGCTGAGTTCCAACTGGTGATGATGAAATCGGTATCAGTTGATATGACGGAATCAGAAATATTGCTGAGCAAAGTATCCCGATGTTTGAGATGCTTCACAGCTCTTTGATAGGCAGTGATGTCCTGTATTAAAACATAAAGCAAATTTTGTCCGTCGATCGTTACGGGATGTCCATAGACTTCGACATCACGAATATCACCCGACGCATGACGATGTTGAAATTGAAACACGCTGGTTGTCTCGTCCATGATGCGAGAGACATTTTGGTCGATAAAATCTTGTGCGTGTACAGCAAGGTCTCCGATGCGTTTCTGTTTGATTTCCGTCAGTGAATACCCATAAAACTCGCAGGCTGTGGCATTGGCATCCAGAATCCCTTGTGTTTCGGGGTCAATCAAAAGTTTCATCCGTTGATGTTCCTCAAAGAGATGCTTATACCAGAGATGATTGTCCGTCTTGGATATGGGTGAGGGTTGGTCTAGGACACGCGCAAGGCGATGCTTCAGCGTAGCCGAGGACAAGGGCAATGTTAGGACATCATCGCAATCCAATGTCCATGCCAAGTCAATGAGGTCGTCGTCGGATGGGCAAAAGGCAAGAATGGGAATATCTTCAGCTGGAAGCTCACGTAATTGAACAATGACATCCTGAGGAGAATGGCTTTGCAACTTGCTATCTACCAACACCGCTTGAGGTGATTGCAAGAGGTATGTTTCTAGTGCATCCTTGCTCGATTCAGCATGATGCAGTTCGTAAGACATTGACTCCAGCACGGTGTCAAAATTAGCTACCCGTGCGGGGTCGTCACTGATAATTAGCAATTGAATCGTAGAGGTTTGTATTGCCATAGAAAAAAGACACGATCATCGACAAATGAACTGTCTCTATAGCATAGCCCCAACCCTCTTAATTTGACCCTTAAGAACTTGTAACATGCTACGCGGGAATCGCCTCTAAATGGGACGCTTTTTGCTGTTTTTGAATGAATTCAGCTATACGCTTTAAGGCTTCCTTGAGGTTGTCTTCATTATTGGTATAACTGATGCGGATAAAGCCTGTTCCACTTGCACCAAAGGCACTGCCGGGTATGACTGCCACCTGTTGGTCAAGCAAGAGTTGTTCACAGAATTCCTCGTCGCTCAAGCCTGTGGTAGAGATGTCTGCAAAGGCATAAAACGAACCACCGGGATTAAAGCAGGTTAAGCCCAAATCATTCAGCCCATCCACGATGATTCGGCGACGTTGGTCATAGGATTCGACCATTTCCATCACGTCGGATTCGCCATGTTCTATTGCCTGTAATGCCGATACTTGTCCCATCGTCGGGGCAGACATAATGAGGTATTGATGCAACTTCTTCATCGCAGAAATCAGCGGTTCCGGAGCCATGGCATAGCCAATGCGCCAGCCTGTCATCGCGTAGGACTTACTCACGCCACTGAGGACAATGGTGCGTTCCCTCATACTGTCTAAGGATGCGAAACAGGTGTGTTCACCTTCATAGACGAGTCGTTCATAAATTTCGTCGGAAATCACCACAAGGTCATAGTGTTCTGCAACATCTGCAACCTGATAAAGGTGTTCGTCGGATAAAATTGCACCAGTCGGATTGTTGGGATAGCTCAACAAAATGGCTTTCGTGCGAGACGACATGCGCGCTTCTAAATCTGCGCCTGTCACTTGAAATTCGTTTTCAACATAGGTCGGGACGGTCACCGGAACGCCACCTGCCATCTCGACAGCCGCTGAGTTCGCTACAAAGCAGGGTTCGACAACCAAGACTTCATCCCCCGGATTGAGGATGGCTTTCATCGCTAACCAGAGTGCCTCGCTGACCCCAACCGTGACCAGAACTTCATTGTCTGCGGAATAGCTCACGCCATAACGTCGCGCCTGTTGTTTTGCAATCGCCTCGCGGAGTTCCAACATGCCAGCATTGGAGGTGTAACCCGTTTGTCCGGCTTGCAAGCTGTTGATGCCTGCATCCATGATATGTTGGGGAGTCGTGAAGCTAGGTTCGCCAATGCTGAGTGAAATTACATCATCCATGGTAGCGGCGATGTCGAAGTAACGGCGGATTCCAGAAGGGCGAAGTTGTTGGACACTGTCTGAAACGAAACGATGCATATTGAGATACAACCTTGTGAAATAAGTACCGCGATAGTTTTATCATACACAGCGCAGGAATGTATCCGCAGGTTCACGTAAATATTCGCCAAATTTTCAGACACAGTGTCGGAAGAATGAGAGTAGAACGTTAAAAGTGGAAAGTCAGAAAGTATTTCTCTTGATTGCTTGGATTTCACTGTGTAAGAGTCGGTATCTATGCAACTCTTGTAAGTGCAATTTGTGATACTTTAATCCTTAACTCGTATTACATAGTGAGAACCATCAACAGAAAGTGTGATTTTGTCGAGACAGAATGGCAATCATCCTCACGAGCCAAAGCAGGAAGTGGATTGGGAGGCGGTGTATCGCGCGCAGATGCCACGTCTGTACAACTTCTTTCGCTATCGGCTGGGTGATAACCAACTCGCGCAAGATTTGACTGCCAGCACCTTCGAGAAAGCTTGGCGTTCCCGTGAGCTGTATCGGGCAGATGTGGGCGCATTCACAGGTTGGTTGTTCACGATTGCGCGCAATCTGGCGATGGATTATTTTCGTCAAAAACGCCCAGCACCGTTCCCGATTGAAGAGGCTTATGATGTCGCCAGTGATAGCAATCTCGAAGAGGATTTTGACAAACGTCGCCAATTCGCTCAGTTGATGACCTTGCTCCGTGTATTGCCCGCCGATGAACAGGAGTTGATCGCCCTGAAATACGGTGCAGGCATGACGAACCGCGACATCGCCAAGCAAACCCAATATAGCGAATCGAATGTTGGCACTCGCCTTCACCGACTCTTAAAGAAACTCCGTATTGAACTGGAAGACTCTTATGACTGACGACTTTCTCTCGCAATTCCGTAAAGACCCGCCAGACGACTTCGTGAACGACCTCTGGCGTAAATTGAATACACAGGACATACAAGACTCTATGACAAATCAAAATCATTTGAATCCATCGCTTGCCCCACTCGCCACCATGCCGAAGACTAAACGTCCGCGACGGAATATCTTGACTCTCGTTGCTTCACTGCTTCTTGTTATCCTCGTTGGGAGTGTAGTTCTCTTGGCGAATCGTCCCGCCTTGCCGGATACCCCATTGGCAGAAGGCATCCCGATTCCACAGAATCTGGAGCCAATTCGCATAGATAATATTCATGAAGCCACCGAACTCGTCAGCTTTGGAGATGGGTCGCTACAACGGATGGCTTGGTCGCCTGATGGGACAACTATTGCTGTCGGCGCAACGAAAGGGCTATTGATTTATGACACCGACTTAACCCTCTTGCGTGATTTTGCCTTGCCTCATGGAGTCAGTGCACTCGATTATAGTCAGGATGGACAGTGGCTGGTCATTGGTGATCGTTTAGGACAACTGACGCTCTATGACGCTGAAAGCTACAGCTTCGTGAATACCGTGCTAGCACATGGCGACCTTGTTCGGGAACTAGCAATCACGCCAGATGATACGCAGGTGTTCTCCTGTGGATTTGACGGCACACTACAAGGCTGGGACATCAGCGCTAGCGGGCTAAGTGCGCTTGCTATCCCCAT
>JANQRM010000240.1 GCA_028284565.1 Anaerolineae bacterium
TTTATGTGAAGATACGCCCCTTCCATTGGGATGATTTGTATTCACTTGTGAATGTCATCAATATGGCAGAAGTTGCCGATGGCATCACCGAACTGAAAACACTAGATGCGTTGTATAGCGAACTCACTGCACCAGATGTTGTTCCTGAGCGAGATTGTATGGTCGCCACGAACAGCTTTGGGCGCATCCTCGGTTACAGTAAGTTTCGATTAGGCGTTCGGAGTGGGCGCGCATGGGCGGACGGAGCCGTTCATCCGCATTATCGAGAGAATGGCATTGGCTATTGGTTGATTCAAGCCTCTGATTTCCAGCTGAAACGACGTGAAGATGAGGTGTTTTATGGCGATTCTGTCTATGTTCAACGGGATATGCTGGAAACATCGGACAAAGGTTGTGCGTTACTTGACCGCGCGAATTATCATGTTGTACGCTACATTCTGCGATTAAGTGTTACTCTTGATGTGGACTTACCATCTATCCCATTAGCAGATGGATTCCGAGTATCACCCCTTAACCGCGAGGAACAAGGAAGCCACGCTTATGAAACCCAGCAAGTAAGTTATGCCGACCAATGGGAAGCCCCTCAACTCTCATTTAGTGCATGGGAGAATTATTATCTCAACGGTGATAACAGTGCCTTGTGGTGGTTGGCATTTGATGATGCAAGCGATGCGCCAGTAGGTGTCGTCATGGGTCGTCCGCTGTCTGATGAGCAACCTGATGTTGGTTTTGTGGATGTACTAGGGGTGCGTCCCGACTATCGTGGTAAAGGATTAGGGGGTGCGTTATTACATCAATGTGTGCAAGCCTTTGTAGAACGTGGGATGCAATCGGTTCAAATTGAATTTGATACCGAGTCTCCAATCGACATTCCATCTTTTTTGACGAAAGTAGGCTTTGAGTTGGATAGACGCTATTTGATATATCGTAAAGTGTTGCGAGAAGCAATTACTTAGCTTGATGTTTGCCAGTTCCATACCTAAGTACCGCCAAAACAAATCGAGGTAAACGCATCATTCTTCGGAGTCGCCATGGTTGTCGAATCAAACGGAATAGCCATTCCAAGCCAAAGCGTCGCATCCACATCGGCGCACGAGGAACCGTTCCGGCAATAAAATCGAATGAGCCGCCCACACCCATCGCCATTTTGATGTCTAAGCGGGGCAAATTTCGAGCAATCCATTTGTCTTGTTGAGGCGCACCATAAGCTACAAACAAAATATCAGCGTGACTTTCGTTAATTTGTTCGACAATTTCGGCTTCTTCTTCACCAGATGGACTCCCCGAATATGTGCCGACAACCTCCAAGGTGGGATGCTTTTCCATGAGTAAGTTAGCGGCATGTTGCGCGACACCTTCTTGTGCGCCAAGAAAGAAGAGTTTCCAACCATAATCCGCCGCGTGTTCCGCAATCATTGGCACACCATCGGAGCCTGTGACTCGCTCTGGAATTGGCTTCTGCAAACGCTTCGCCGCCCACAGCAAGCCGACACCATCAGGAATACACAAGTCCGCCCGTTGTAAGATATTCATAAAGTTGCGGTCGCGTTGGGCGACCATCACGAATTCGGGATTGGTTGTACAGACATGACGCGAGCGCTTGCCCGTTTCTATCCACTGGCGTATTTTTTCCATCCATTGCAGATAGGTAATGCGATCAACTGGAACATCCAGAATCGTCACAGTGTCGCGTTCCATGGATACCACCTGTGCTGAAGAAGACTGATTGGATGGACGTGGAGGGTGTGTGTCATCAATTAGCAAACGTTTCGTCGCACGAAGTACCTGAGCAGTCGAAATCATCTTCATGCAGGTACGCGCATCACAGCCTTCTCTCAAGCCGATTCCATCTCCGACATAACTACAGGGGCTACATTCTGCTCGGCTTGTCACCACTGTAGAACGGCTTGCAGGTG
>JANQRM010000241.1 GCA_028284565.1 Anaerolineae bacterium
ATGCCGTCCATGCTTCATCATGCCAGATGCTTTGGGATGACAAATCCACGAGGATAAGCGCAAATATTAGCCCAACAAGAACTGAGAATAGGAGATAATGGTGGGGTTTGGTCATCATAGCATGATCATAGTTGATAGTCGGAAATAAGAGTAGCTAAGATGATAAGGTATTAAATTCATCTTTGAGATGATTACTTCATCAACTAGCGTGTTTGATGCTCCATGGTCAAACATAAAAATCCCCTTACATTTCATAGAGGATTGACCCTCAGCGTGATACAATCCTCCATGATGTCAACCGTAATCGGGGAAAATATTAATCATGAAACGGCTTTTGTTTTTATTGCTGTCACTTTTTTTGATTCTCATTGTGCCAACGTATGCCGCAACCTGCACCGCTAGTCAAAATGGAGATTGGAATGATCCAGCAACATGGAGTGGCTGTGTTGTACCAGCTACAGATGATGATGTGGTGATTCCATCTGGCATTTCAGTCACGACGACCACCGTTGTCACGCGTGATGTAGGTACGAGTACAAATGTTCAAAGTGGTGGAAGTCTATCTTCCAACAACACCTTTTGGGCATTTGGAACGTTCAGTAACTCCGGAACCCTATCAGTTGATGGACCGCGTTTCAACAATCACGGGACACTTAACAATTCCGGGACAATTTATGTCAATGCCCTACTGGATTCTGCCATTGGTAGCGTTGTCAACAACTACGGGACAATCATCGTCAATGCACTATTCGATAACGACGGGACGATGAACAATCGGGGTCTCTACGATAATCGCAATGGTGGCACAGAAAACGAGGGGACATTCAATAACATTCACCCCGGCGAGTATCTGGGTGACCCACCTGTAGCCGGTGCGGTGGCAGGCGATTTCAATCAAATCGGTGGCGGGAGTTCATCCACAAGCCCGACTTCAACAACGACAGGTTCATCATCGATCATTCTTCCGACAAGTATCACCTCGCCCGATGATCGCCTGAACTTCGGACACGGCGACACCTCGCACGGAATCGTGTATTCGCGCTCCGATAATGGGATTACCGTCTATGGCATCAACGGTTCCAGCGAAGGCTATTTGGGTGTTCATCTACCACTGGATGCAATGCCCGATTGCGACCCACCACCTGCTGAAAATCAATTGCTTGCCAGTAGTGAAGATGGCAAATACAATATCTATCTGCTGACTACCTGTGAGTATCAAATCAATATCGGACCCGACGCAGAAGGCAAGGTGCAAGTCGTGATTTTTGAAGGTGTGCCTGCCGATATGTCTTCAGTCAAATATTATGATTTCAACGTCTATGACATCCTAAGCGGGTAAATACTAGCGCAAAACAGAATCATCATCGTAGGGGCGGTTCGTGAATCGCCCTTATTTGTTCGCTTTGACTACCATTTCACCCAAGCATTCGCTCTAGTCTTGCGGTACACTAGGCGCGGAATCAAGGGGAGTTGGCACACTTATGTTGAAGCGACAACATTCGGATTTTTCGCATCTTAATGCATTAGTGGTAGAAGATGATGCCGGTGGCATGGCGATTATTGGGATTATGATGCGCCATCTGGGAATCAAAGCTTATATCAATACCACAGGCGATGGCGTAATCCATATGGCACATGCCATGAAACCACCCCCCGATATCGTATTCTTAGATATTAACCTCCCCAAGACCACGGGTTACGACATCCTCAAAGAGCTACGCGCCGATAAGCGATTAAGAGATGTGATTGCAGTCGCTGTCACAGCTCAAGATGCCGACACCGAAATCCCCAAGTGCAAAGCCGCTGGCTTTAATGCCTACATTGGCAAGCCGATTAGCCGCGTGCGTTTTCCACGTCAACTGCGTCGTATTCTTGCAGGTGAGGATGTCTGGGAAACCTATTAAGATACATGGTAAACATGACTCTAATTCATTAACCATAAACAAGTCAACCGCATATCAGAAACAAATCCCGTATAAGTCGCAGAGTACCATCCACTAAATATCAATAACTAATAACCTAAATCCCTACGCATCTTCGAGGTGACTTTCCAGCAATGCCTCGAAATTCGCCACCGTCATGTCACTCAAATCAGATAGATACGCCTCTGAATCGAGAAAGCGAATCGCACGGCGCGCATTATCCCATGCACTGTAGGCTTTCGGCAGATTCCCCGATTGAGCATAGAGATTGCCCAGTGTAAACGTCGCTAAGGCATGGTCTCGTTCACAATAGAGCGTGGTCTGGAGTGCCTTTTGCGCTTGAATGAGCATGTTCTCTTCCAGATAGAGCATGGCTTTAAGATAATGTCCATCAGGAAGCAAAGGTTCACATTTGAGTGCCAAATCCACCTGTGCATGAGCTTCATTCAGCGCGCGTCGGCTGGCGAAGATAAACCCCAACAAGGTATGCCCTTTCGCATGGTCGGGTGTCTCATTTAATAAGTGAAGCAAGAGATGTTCTGCGGTCTCATAGTCTTCAATATGGACGGCATTAACCGCCATTTGATAGGCAACACGTGGCTCGGAATGACCATTGTTGAGGGGTTTGGTATCACGCTTGGGATTCTTGAGACGAAGAGCATTCAAGGTCTGGGTGATGCGCTTCGACGGACGCTGATAAATCGGCGCGCCGGGGAAGCTATGTGTAATCCATCGCGTATGATAATAACGCAGAGCTTCCGATTGACCCAAAACCAGCCAACCCTCTCGCTTGAGTGATTGATAAAGCACAGTCTCCACTTGTTCTGTCGCTTGATGATGCAGATACAGCAACATATGTCGGCAGAAAATCAAATCAAAATCATCGCGGGGGGGTGCAAAGGTCACCAGATTCCGTTGCTCAAAATTGACCATATTGTGAATATGGGGCTTGAGAATCTTCGAGTCGCCAAAGTCCTCAAAATATTGCGTTTGGAAGCGCGGTTGTGTCATCCTAAACGCCCACGGACGGTAGACCCCAGCTTGTGCAGACTGCAAGGACTTCTCATTGATGTCCGTCCCCAAAATTTCGACATCCCAACGCTCAAAATCGGGCAAAAATTCATAGAGCGTCACCGCCAGCGAATAGGCTTCTTCCCCTGTGGAACAACCCACACTCCACACCTTGAGCGACAAGTCATTCGCCTTACGATGGGCAAGGACAAGTTCCGGCAGAATGTGCGTTTTGAGCAATTCAAAATGGCGTTTATCCCGCAGGAAATAACTTTCGCCAATCGAGAGCGCATCAAGCAACGATTGCCATACGCTTTCCCGTTCATGCGTCGATTCCAGATGCTCGACCAGCGCGGACATATTGCCATTCGATAAGTCATGCAGTATGGTTGCGATGTCGATACTTTGCAAGGTGCGCGCATTGAGTCCCGTTCTCCGAGAGATGAGGTCGATGGCATGTTGCAACGTCGTTGTGGTCATGAACTAGAGACAATCCGTAATTGAGCTACTTCATTATAACGACAACTTACTAAATATGTGATTGAGATTTTCGTCCTGTGACAACAATGAAACAAATTGGTCTAACCTTACTGTTGATGATGCTCTCAACCTCGCTCGTCGTCGCCCAAGACGAGGACACCTTCATCCCTCAAATCGGCGATGCACCCATTGCCAGCCGTATTCAAATCTCCGCGCCGAATGAAGATGGAATTGTCACAATTACAGGTGAGGCAGGCGCGGTATATCCTAATGCCGATGTCGCCATTCGCAACCTCTATACGGACGAAACCGTGATTGGCCGCGCAGCATTCGATGGCAGTTTCACCTTCCAATTGTTGGGTCAAGACGAGACTCCCTATTGGATAAGCCCATCACCGAGTATCCCCTTTGCCATCCGTGATCAGACCGACTTTATCCCCGGCGGACCTGCAACCATCGTTTATGGACAGCCCGAATCGTCAGCAAGTGTCTTGCAAATTCAATTCGATGGTGAACTGGCAGGCTGGGATTTTTATCCCTCCGCACAAGTAGCAGAAGGCATCTATCTGCTTAAAAATGGCAACTCCCTCTATTTCACTGTGGATACCGCATCAGCCGTCGATATTGCCGTTATTTCACTAATACTCGATGATGTTCCCTTCGCACTCACCATCGACACTCTCGGCAACTTGACCACCTTCCAACCCACGGAAGCCGAAGAATCTGAGCTAACCGAACTCCCTTTTGAAATTCAGACCAACAGCATCTTTGAGGCGCGCGTCGATGTCTCATCATGGGAGACAGATGATGTGATAATAGAGTCCGTGCAGGTGATTGATAGTTCGCGTCCTGTTCCGCAATTCGCCTCTGTTGACCAACCGTTACTCCAACTGGACGAGGCAGAAGGGGTCGTTTATCAACCGAACCCCTTGCGTGAGGACTTTGAACGCTTCTTCATTGGCGATGTTTTGCCGAATGGAATCCGTTGGCAGGCAGTCGGACGTATCAATCAAGTCGCTTTTGCATCGGGCGATGAACTGGTACTCGATTTAGATGTGACAATGAACGCTCCCAATGTCGCACAAGCACTCGATGGCTTACAACTCGGCGGCACACTGACCCTCCATCCCTTCTTTGATAGTGAGGGACAACCCATCTCACAAGGACTTTATGGAGGCTTCGGCTGGTCATCTGTGAGGACGGAGACCGACTTGCCGATTTCCAATCTTGAGTCGATTCGCTATGAACTCGGCACTGCCATTGCTGATACCAATTATGTCACACAAGCTGGCACAACTTTGCAATTTGGCTTGCAATTCCGCCTGCCCATTCCCGATGATTTACCATATGGTCTCTATCTACCGACCTTTGCGGGGGCTGTGCGCGTGAGCGATGGCGACTGGGAAACATGGGACAATTCACTCGTTTTGAGTACCCAAGTGAGTGATGACCAAATCGCCGAAACACGTCTTCCACCTGTCCTCCGCATCGGCGACATCGAAACCCCACAACTCCCCACAGGCTATTGGTTGAATCAGCCGAATCAAGGTGTGCGAGGTATTGGTAAATTGGCTTCTAATCAGATTGGCTGGCAGAGATACACGGACTTCTATCAACTACTACCGGGTAACTATCCCGTCACCCCCTTTGTCTTTGGGATGATGTCCAATCGTTATGGGGATGAAGACGCACCTGCCATTCAATTAGATAGCGGTGAATTAAGTATACGAATTTCATCTTTGGATGGCTTTGGAGCAGAATTTAATGATCCCATCACCCAATGGTCAATTGGAACAGATAATTTGAATGATACAACTCAGTTTGGACAAAACGCACCTGTCAATCTACCTAGCTTGAGTAGCAATCAAATAAGTCAAGTGATGACAATTAATTCCACTTCAGAAATAGCAATTAACGGAATGATTGAAGACCGATGGGGAAATACTTATCGAATTGAAGATGAGCTTTTATTCCTTCCAGCACAAACACTTCTTATACAACCTGCGGTGCTAACCGGTACACCTTTTGAAGTAGGTGATCCTTTTTCACCAAATTTACGCCTTCTGCCAGCAATACCAGCAACTGTCATTGAAGTGAGACTAACGATTTATCCACTGGATGGAAGTGAACCAATTGTCCAAGAATGGGAAACGGGAACCTATGCCTTTGGAGTTTTTCAAACTGATACACCTTTTGTCATTCCAGTTTCAGGGACATATGTAACAGATTATCGCGCTCAACAGGTTATTGATAGTCAAGTCGTATGGGATGGTCGTTTGCGAACCATCGGCGTGATTGCCAACCCAGAGAGTGAACTCATCGTGCATGGTCAGCGCGGGGTGGATGGCTATGATGGTGTGGGACTCGCGTGGTTCGATACAACCGTCTATCCCAATGATGAACCGAATGCCTCCCAGCGTCCCTATTATCCCTATTTTTCGGGGGATGTCGCCTTCATTCCCGACACGGCCGATAGCGGGATTGTCCCCTTCTTGACCTTGCAAGATACATCGGGCAAATATCAAACATGGCTCACGGATAACAACCTCAGCCAGACAATGCAGAATCGCGCTTTGCTCAACAGCTTGCCTTTGCAAAATAGCGAGACAAACCGTGCTTATGGTGTCATCAGTGCTGTCCGACCCGATATTCAATTGCGTCAACTCATACTCGGTGGTGAGGGCGATACCCCCCTTGCTTGGGATGGCGATGACCCCTTCAATCAGCAAACGGGTGCAGGCATTGATGGCAATCGAGCGGGTGATTTTGCCTTCTTATTCGGCGGAGTTATTGTGCAAAATGAGGATGCCGGAGTCAGCGATGCCAACATCTATGCCTCCCTCGCCATTGTCACGGATGAGAGCCAGCCTGCGCGTGTTGTCCCACCTTTTCAAGGGGATGGGGCGACCTTGCTCACTGTGAATAATGAAGCCTTTTCGATGTTTTTCCATCCCACTGGCGCACGTCCCGGACAAGTGCTGATGCTAGGTGAACGCCTCTCTATCATCGGTCAGGTTGCCCCGACCCTGCCTGCCAAGGTCCGCGTGAAAATTACCTCGCCAACGGGGGATGTGACTCGCTTTGATGACATCGCCAACGCCATCGGCTACTTCTATTCGCCAGAGAACGACCTTATCGTGGATGAAATCGGTGCGTGGCAAGTGGAGATAACCACCGAGTTTCGTGGACAAACCTCAGCCGAACAGGTGATTGCGCCTTTCCCGTCTGGGGGTGTCTTGGGTGCAATCGAAGATGCTTTTACAGTGTATGTCGTCGATGATTCGCCGCGCCTAGAACGCTTGACCGTCACAGATGCGGTTACCGAATTTTCACCCGGATTCAATCAGATTCTCTCCGTTGTTGCCCCTGAAAACTGGACAAATCTCCAAGCCACCTATTCCCTGTCAACAGCATCGCACCTCATCACCGAAGGCGAACTCCCATTCAATGGACGAGTGGTCAATTACACCTTCAACCCCACTCAACTCTCGCGCCAACTGCCCAATTACGAAGGCAACTTGCCCAATGCAGGCGAATGGGTGTCCGATACGCTCTTGCTAACAATCGCTATTCAGGGAGTTGATGAAAACGGCAATCCATCCATGCATGTCCGACAATTTACAATCCTACATGACAAGGTGGTGTCGTTTGATTAAATTACACCGATTCATTGCGTTGACGTTGTTTTTAATTAGCCTCAACATTGTCGCCCAAGATGATTTGCCCCTCTATTCCCTGCCGGATTCGCTGAATTTCCGTGCCTTTTCCAGCGGGAGTATTGTGCGTTTATTGGATGGCAATGTGATGACCGCCAATGCGTTTGGAGATAGCGTGTCGATTGTCAACCCCACCAGCCGTGAAGTCATCGCTGAAATCCCCGTCGGTGCAGACCCGCGCAATGTGGACATTATCACGGATGGTACACTCGGCATGGTCACGAACTACGATGATGGCACACTGTCGATACTCAACCTCATTGATGCCACAGTACAAGCAACCTATCCTCTTGGCGAGCGTCCCTATGGCGTGGTGACAGACAACAATGAAACCGCCTTTGTTACACTACAGGGCGAGGACGTGGTGCTGGAAATCGAAGTCCGCACAGGCGACATCCTCAAGCGCATACCCACACAAGCCGAACCCACTGCTCTTGCCATCTGGGGGGACTTTTTGTATGTCACGCACTTTTGGACGGGGCAGATTAGCTTGATTTATTTGCCAGCCGAGCATGTCGTGCAGACCATTCCCACGAATGCCCAAGCCAGTTTGTCACAATCCATCGTGATAGACACACGCAACGGCATCGCCTATATCCCGCAGAGCATCAGTAATGCGCTTGCCCCCAACCGCACGATTGACAACACAATTCGCCCAGTCGTATTTGTCCTCGATTTAGCCAGCATGACCCTCCTCACCGAGCAGACCCTCTTCCTCGATGTGATTGACCAGCCCGTGAACATGCCCTTCGCTGTTGCCTTGGATTCGACGCAAAATCGCTTGTATGTCGCCAATGCAGGGAGTGATGATGTGTCAGTGATTGACCTGCAAATGGGCGTGGCAGTGTGGCATACCGAAATCGATTCCAATCCGCGGGGGTTGGTGCTGAACCGAGGGAACACCGC
Source organism: Anaerolineae bacterium (assembly GCA_028284565.1). Next base: position 8,036 of record JANQRM010000241.1, read on the forward strand.
GCTCTATGTCCATAATGTCGTTGCTGGTTCGCTCTCGTTGATGGAGACGCGCTTCTTCAGAGTGGAGGATACCTTGCCGATTGCGACGACCACGCTCACACTCGATGAAGCACGCGGGGCGGAACTGTTTCATACCGCCGATGATACGCGCTTGAGTCTACGTCCGAGCATCAGTTGCGCCAGTTGTCATTTTGATGGACAAAGTGATCGACGCATCTGGACGGATACAATCACCCCGACGTTGGTGAATGTTGAGATGAGCGTGTCAGAGCTGAATGAGCATCTACGAACCTTCCAATATGGGACTGGCTGGGAGGCGAACAGTGCTGACTTGAGGGCGTTGATTGCCTATCTACAGACCGTCGATTGAACAACTAGAACCGAGTGAGACCGGAAAAAATGGGGAAAATCCCGTACAAAACTTCATAATGCGATAGTTTGAGGTTGACAATTTGCTGTGTGATTGGCGTTTTTTGCCTTAAATTCAGGCTAAAATGGCGGTGCTAACTTTCCATCAGAGGAACGAAGCGAGAAACTGTGACGCATTTCCCAGTCAATCGGCGTGGTTTTTGGGGAACAATTCGGCTATCTGGTGTTGAGTATGGGGGATGTTAAAGTGCGGGAAAGCGAATTAGCAGGTCAGCTATCAGGATTATCAAGAGGAATTGTTTTGACACTCATGTCCTATGAGAAGCGTATCACAGAACAGGGAGTAAGTGGGATGCAAATGGTGCGCGTAGACACTTCACTTCGCTATGCATTTGGCTATCCATCTGCATCGTTAAGGTGTTAGAAGTCAGATGACAGAGATCAGAGTTTAGGTTTCAGCCGTCAGCCAATCTAGTTTCAGCAAGAATACTGTTCCTCTGAATCGCCAATATTTTGGGAAATTATTACTCAAATTTTACATTTAACCCTATGCAAACTCGAATTTAACGCTTGCGAAGATGTTTTTGAATCAGGTATTATTTAGGAGATAATAGTAACTGATTTCTAGGTAAGGTGAACGTGTCGTTAAGTGGCGCGATGCAAGAGTATTTGGCAGAGGCGTATCGGCTGGCATATTATCAGGCAGAAGACGAGTATGTCTCGACATCGGCATTGGCGGCGGAGTTGAATGTGTCGGCTCCGGCGGTGACGCGCATGGTGCAACGGCTGAAGGAACTCGGCTACCTCGAACATGAACCCTATCATGGTATCAAACTGACTCCTGCGGGCGAAAAAGAAGCCTTGATGAATATCCGTCGGCATCGACTGGTGGAGCGTTTTTTAGTGGATGTGATGGGCTTTGGCTGGCATGAAGTCCATAATGATTCGGATGAATTGGGCTTGGCGGTCAGCGATTTGGTGGTGGAGCGTATGGATGCGATGAGTGGCTATCCCCGTCGGTGTCCGCACGGTGAACCCATCCCCAGTGCAGATGGCGTGATGCCCAAAGTGGTTGATAGCCCACTTACAGAAGTTGATGTTGAAAACACGTATACCGTGAGTCGGGTCCATACCCACGATAGTGACAAGTTACAATATTTCGCTGAATTGGGTTTGCAACCCGGAAGCACGTTTGAACTGGTCTCCCGCGCACCCTTTAATGGACCTCTTCAACTTAAGGTCAATGAGCAGATGCACTTTTTGGGGTATGAGTTGGCGGGCGTTTTGCGGGTGTGTCCGCCAGATGAATATGAGTTAGCTTAATCTTCTGTTTCTGTCTCTTCGTTGTCATCTGCCCAGCTGGTGCGTTCTTGGTCGAACTTCATGACGCGGAAGTATTCGGCATAGTCTACGCCGACTCGTTTGCCCCCTTCGGCATTGCCTTCGGTTATCCACTTTTTTGCGCCATTTTCAAAGTCTTCGCCTTCGCCAAGCTGGGTTACATGGCAACGCAAGGAGTCGATTTTCTTGTCTATTGTTCTGGAGATGTCCATATAATGCGTCGGGTTTTCGCTGAGGTTGAGGTATAGCTCGCCGACTTTATGGGGTTCATAGCCTTCTGCGAGCAATTCTGGGAAGATGGGACGAGTCTCTGCGCTGGGAAAAACGGCATAGATACCGGCTTCTCCGGCGGCGCGATGGTCGGGATGGTTGATATAGAAATTACGGACAAAGACGGTTGTCGGGTCTTGAACGACGACGCGATAGGGTTTGACTTCACGGATAATGCGGGTGATGTCTCGGCGAACATCAATGGTTGGTTGGAGCGTGCCATCGGCATAGCCCAAAAAGCGTACATCCGTCACCCCCACACAATGGGCGGCGGCAAGTTGTTCTTCTCGACGTAGTTCCACTAAGTCAGGGCGCGTGATATCGGGGTCGTTACTGCCTGACCCACCGTCAGTCACAATGATATAGGTGACGGTTGCGCCTTCTTCAATCCACTTGGCGACACTACCTGCCATGCCGAATTCGATGTCATCATGATGGGCGGCACTGACGACGATATGGAAGGGTTCGTCTCGCTTTTCAACAGGTTCGAGTTTGCTGTAATCAATTGCCATGCAGTCTCCATTCAACAACTTATCTAATCAGAATGCCTAGAGCGTTGACCTCGTTGTTTTAGGTCGCGTCAATTCTATTCTGAAGTGATAAGAGGGCAAAATCTTACATTTGTTCGGATTTCCAAGCGACGTAAGCTATTAAACCCCAAGCAATGATGAAGGCTGTCCCTCCGATGGGTGCGATTGCACCGAACAAGCCGATGTCTGTAACGGCTAGGAGATAGAGACTGCCGGAAAACAAAAGAATGCCGATGACCAAGAAACGCCCTGCCCACGTCAGCCATGTTTGTGGGGCTTTGTCTGTGAGCCATGCGACAACGAATAAGCCAAGTGCATGAACAAGGTGATATTGGCTTGCTGTGTTAAAGGTATCGACCCGATTATTTTGTTCGAGGATGGTAGATAGTCCGTGTGTGCCGAATGCGCCGATTGCTACACCCAGCAGGGCAAATAGCGCACCGAGCAATGTCCATATTCGCATTGTGACCCTTATTTACGATGTGTCAAAAGGTAGCATAGAATCAAAAAAGGGTGAGGACAATCCCCACCCCGTAAATAGGAGAGAGCAAACTCCCTATTCCCCAAAGCAAATTAGTTGGATGGTACGACTGCGGAGCCAAGCATGGCAATCGCGGCGAGTTGGATGTCATCGGGAATATCATCGACGGTCAGATAGGCATCAATCACAACTAAACCCACCATTCCATCGGGCAATTGATAGAGTCCCATAATCACTTCGTCGTTGCTGTTGGTGCGGAAGGTGTAAGTGAGTGCTTGGTTTGCGCCAGCTTCAATGGGTGCGAATGCCTGTGTATTCACCAGAATATCCTCACCATAGAAGTCTCCCACGGCTAACTCTAAGGCTGTACTCAAGGCATCTTCTTCGGATACGTCAAGGATTTCTGCGATTTCTGCCACTGTGATTGCGGGAAAGTAGACTTCAACGATGACTTCGTCATTGGGTGTAAAGAACTCGACGCTCTCTTCTTCGGTCACGACTTCCCATGTCGCGGGATATTGGAAGGAAATCGAACCTTCTACGGTATAGGTTGCTAAACCATTCTCATCGGCTTCCACAAGTGGGCTAAGCGATTCTAGCATCCCAAATGATTGCTCGAAAAAGGCTTGGGGGATGTCGATGATACTTGGGTCGGCTTTGACGGTCATTAGACCTACTACACCGTTCGACATTGCATAAACTGCGACCACGACTTGAGTATCATCTTCCACACGAAACATGGTTGAGACGAGGGTATTATTTCCGATTTCACCACTCTGGATCATACTGTCGTCAATCACGGCATCTGGGAAATCTAATGATACGGATTGCATGAGGGCGGCTTGTAGGGCTTCGTCTTCTGGCACTTCTAAGGACTCGGCAAGTTCGGCAACAGTGATACGCGCCGGGAAGATTTCCATCTTGACTGTTTCGTCGAGTGCGTACAATTCGATGACACCAACGCCTTCTTCCACACGCCACGATGCGGGGACGTTAAAGGTCAAGACATTGCTGTAGGTGTAGGTCTCAAAGCCGAGGGCTTCCCCACTCTCGTCAGTTTCTGAGTCAAAGACGATGCTATTGAGAATATCCAAGAAGAGGGGGTCATCGTCACCGCGATTAGGGGTGTGGGCCAGGACACCGATAAACCGACCTTGTGGTGCTGGGATAATCGCAAAGCGATGGTATGATCCTTCAAATTCATGACTACCCATCGCAATCTCGCGCCCATCTGCTAGAACCACAACTTCTGCTTCGACTTCATTTTCGGTCTGGATGACAACAAAGTTGGCGAATTGTTCGGCTAAGGTATCGCCAAATAAGCTATCTAAGGGAAGCATGGTCATGCCAAATCCACTAGCTGGATCATCCCCCCGAGTTCGATCTTCGGGATTTTCATTTAGGCGAACCACAAGATTGCCACTCACCTCCCAAGCACTGGGATAATTGAAGCTGACCAAATTGTCTTCCCAATAGTGGGTGGCATCGAGTTCAACAGTCTGCGCCATCGTCGGAAGGACAAGACTCAGGAGCATTATCAGAATGATAAGGTGTTTGCGTTGCATGGCTGTTTCTCCCATATTTATTTGATACCACCAGCGTAGCGAGTCGCAGTCACGTTATCGTCACAGAAGCGTCACAGAGCCAGCCATTCGCTATAAATTGATAATTTATGGTGCGTTTTTATGAGTTTTTTATCGTTGGGGAGGAACCCTACGTGCTGAATAGCCGTCCTCAGCCTAGTGAAGCTGAGACATAGGAGGGAATTTCGCCAAATTTTTATGACTTCTTATGAGTTCAATTGGACTCGACACCCTATAATGATTTTAGTAATCTTCGTTCAACGAATTGGGAGACCGCACGCATGGAAATGAAAACCAGCCTCGTCCAAGACGCGATGGGGCGCACAAATCGGAATGTCCTTTTAGCTAGTATTCTGGGCATCCTTATCTCAGTCGGCTTTTTTGTCGCCGCGTTACCTGCCTTGCAAGCCCTCCTCGCCGGACCAAACACCCCTACTGATATCGAACTCATCACCAGAACTGATGCCGGAATCTTTGGTGAACGCACAAGCATTACTGTCGAAAGCAAGGATGATTCTGGTGAGACGGGATATGCCG
>JANQRM010000251.1 GCA_028284565.1 Anaerolineae bacterium
TTGGGCTTCTGTGCGGACAAGGATGTGCCGTGCATTGACCTGCTGGACATTGCCCGTGAGTCCGCTGATGAGTTGGTCGCGGACTTTGTTCGTTAATAAGGCTTCTTGCAGGTCGTTGCGGAGGTCGGCTTCATTGGCATAACCATTGGTATTGAGCCATGCAAGCCATGCCCCATCACTGGTGGCGATGTTCTGCTTGAGTCCATTAATCTCGGTATCGACTTCGGCATCGGTGACGGTAATGCCCATCTCTGCCGCCGCTTGACGAATGAGGGTTTGTTCAATCAAAGTGGCGAGGACTTGGGATTGAAGGGCGGTAATATCGGCAACAGCTGAATTACCCGCAAAGCGCGCATAGGTCGTATCGAATTGAGCTTGGGTGATGTCTTCTCCGTTGACCCGCGCGACGACTCCATCGGGCGCATTAATTGGCACACGGTCTGGTGCAGAGGTTGGGTTGGGGTTATTGCTCGTGTTGTTGGCGGGTGGGGCTTCTCCACCACAGGCAACGACGAGGACAGACAATAAGGTGATTAGACAAGCGAGCGCGAATCTCTGCACAGAGAGTCCTTCAAGGTTCATATTGGTATCGTCGCCTATTATGCTACTAGGCTGGGAATGGCGCAACTGTGGAAGGGGTTTTATGAGCATTTTGGTTAGATTTCGGTTTGTGTTTAATTTGTCGCAATGTTTCCCGTCGCACGGATGACTATTGTTTTCGACGGTTGACAGGCGTGTTCCCGTCGTGGCGACGGATAAAGTTAGCATCCGGTTTGAATTTGATTTGAGATAACAGAATTGAGACATCGAGTTATAAGCTCTCAGCTGTCAGCAAGTCAGCTATCAGGATTTGGCGGTGATAACTTTCTAACATCAGCAACGAAGCGAGAACCTATGACGCATTTCCCAGCCGATTTGCATTGTTTCTCGGAAAAAATTCAACTGTCATGTGTCAGGTATTGGAGTTGTTAAGGTGCGAAACGTATTTTCATCCTATCACAAAGCCTAGTGAAAGTGGGATGCAAATGGCTATGCATTTGGCTATGCTATTCTTACCGTTTTCATACCATCATGATTTGATGTAAACAATACTTTGAGGATAAGTTGTCGCGATCTTGGCGGGATAGCAATTCTTATCTACTGAGAGGTGGTATTGTCAGACAAAAGTTTCATATAATTGGTTTCAGGTCGCTATTTTTTTAAAAGCAATAACTTATAAATATTCAGTCTTTACTTGTTGTATACTGATAGGAGTATTGACGTGAGAACGATTAAGCTCTTTGCGTTCAATGGTGCTGGCTTTCGCTCTCATCGTGACCTTGAACTACAAGGCTTAGTGCGTTCAGGTCATGTTGGAATTGGTTTTGAGGAAGATGAGAGAATATTAGGCTTTCATCCAACCCTAAAAGCTGTTATAGATGCTGGTGGAGAATCTGCGTTGATCACTGCATTAAAGAATCATATTCGGCAACCGGGTTCTTTTCAAGAAGATCAAAATGCCTTCCTAGAAGCTGTCGCCTATGCAAAAAGTCACGGTCTTGACACCCATGTTTACGTTTATGATATAAATGTAAGTGATGATGAATATAAATGCATTCAGTATTTTACTGAAAAGTGGCTTCAAAGTGGGCAAGTATTTTCATACAACTTCCCAGACTTTGATTCGAGTTTTACAGATGGCGAATATAACTGTGCAACTTTTTTGAACGTACTTGGATTACAACTTCCTAGTGAGAAGCCACTATTAAATGAGTTTGTGGAAGAAATCAAAGAAAAAGGAGCCGAGTTATGGCAACCCGTGAACTGAATCAAGAACAAGTGAAAGTCTTCATGAAAGAGTTAGGATTACTTGCGCGGAAATGGCGATCTTATAAGACCGATGCACTTGTTGCCGAATACCACCAGACATTGGATAAATTGTTTTCAATCGGCTGGCGTGGTGAGTTGCCTGTTGAAATCGAATTACCCGATGAAAATATGCCTAACTTCTACTTAGAGCAGTTTGTAGATTGACCTTGTAGAATTTCTATTCATTCGTCATATACTGTGTGCGTTCCTGCGTCTCTAATCCTGATCTTTTTAATCTGGGGGTTGAATTTCCCTGTTCCACCGTATCCGTGGCTGTGAATAGGTAGTTCGACAATTGTAATTTTCCCCGTAATTGACATTCATCTCAAAATAGCATACTATATGTCGCGTGACGACCTATCGTTGGATGACATATGGAACGAGAACTGATTCACCAAGAATTACCCCTAACCGAAGCGACGTTTTATATCCTGCTGAGTTTGACACCGAGTCAGAAGCATGGGTATGCGATTATGAAAGATGTGGAAAGTATCAGTGAGGGACGTATCCAACTGGGTACGGGGACCTTGTATGGTGCGTTGAAGCGTCTGCTGGATAAAGCGTGGATTGAACGCATTGAGGTCGATTCGCCCAATCAACGGGAACGTAAAGCCTATCAGTTGACAGATTTGGGACAGCGGATTGTCTCAGCGGAGACTCGGCGGGTGCAATCGTTGGCGCATCTGGCGAGTTTGCGTTTGGAAGGGGGTACATCATGATTGCGGTTGGCTTGTATCGCCTGTTGTTGTATTTGTATCCATCGGATTTTCGTCAGGATTTTGGGGATGAAATGCTCGACACCTTTGCCTCTCGGTTGGAGGATATGAATGGTGGGGTGAGTGCCGTGAGTGTATTGCTGAATGAATTGCTAGATGGTGTGTGGAATGGAATTGCCCAACGCTATCATTATCGCAAGCAACGGTATCTATCCCTCTCGGCAGAGGCACAGACTCTCTCTAAAGCGCGCTGGATTGTGCGGGTGGCGAGTGTGTTGAATGCCCTCTTCTTTATGATCGTGACGATCGACCCGTATTTTAGTGAGCCGACCCCAGAGAATCTGGTGTTTGGTGTGATTTTTACCTTGCAATTGGGGGCATTGCTGTTTGCCTTGCGCTGGGAGCGAGTGGGGAGTGTCATCATTTTGACGACCACGTTCACTCTAGCGACTATTGTGTATCAGTCCTTCGCTTTTACAGGGCTGGCATGGATGGCATTGCTTGGAGCAGGTTTGTGGTGCTTGCCGTTTGTGGGATTCGGGCTAGCGTATCTGGTGCTGGGTCGTCGGCAGGTGAAGCTCGGTTTATGATGACTTCGTTTCTGAATAATTTCTCCGCTAGTGGCTCAAAGCTACCAGCTAGCTGTTTCTTGAAGCCCCATAAATGGGACTCTAATCGTTCTGAAACGGTCAAGGATTTTGCTTAATAGTTAGAATAACAAATTATAGCGACACATAACTTAGTTGTATAAGTCGCACTCTATCTTCTATAGCTAATTCTCCAATCTACTTTTTGGTAAATCAACCTAACTGTGTTGAAGGAGGTTTTATGACACCTGCTATTCAAGTTCGCCATCTGCAGAAGACGTTTGGGCGTGGGAAGCATGAGGTCCAAGCGGTGAAGGATGTCGATTTTAGTGTGGATGAAGGACAAGTTTTCGGCTTTTTGGGCCCGAATGGGGCGGGGAAATCCACGACGATACGGATGATACTTGACTTGATTCGTCCGACGAAAGGGGATATTCAAGTCTATGGTCAGTCCGTGAAATCGACACATGGGGTTTTGGAATCGCGTGTGGGTGCGATGGTAGAAGGGGCGCGTTTCTATCCTTTTTTGACAGGGCGTGCCAATCTGGAAATCGTAGCCAAAGCTGGGGGTGTCTATAACCCAAAGCAGATTGACAAACTGCTGGATAAGTTAGGGATGTCTGACCGTGCTGACCGTCCGATGAGTGGCTATTCGACAGGGATGAAACAGCGAATTGGAATCGCGGCGACTCTGTTGGGGAATCCGGACTTGATTATTTTGGATGAGCCGACAAATGGACTTGACCCGAAAGGCATCCGTGAGATTCGACAGTTCATTCGTGACTTGGTGGATAAGCAAGGCAAAACGGTCTTTTTGTCGAGTCATCTCTTGAATGAAGTCGAGCAGATTTGTGACCGTGTGGCGATTATCAATCATGGGCAGATTGTGAAGCAAGGGACGGTTGCTGAATTATTGGCGGGGCAAGTGGCACTGGGGATTGAAACGGACGATGCTCAACGAGCGTGTCAGATACTCAGTGAGTGGCAAGCGCAACTAGAAGAGGAACCCAATTGGATTCGATTGCAAGCCTCACGCGAAGAGACTCCGCAGATTCTTCGGCAGTTGGTTTCGGGGAATATTTCAGTGTTTCAAGTGGTAACGCAACGACGGACGCTGGAAGATTATTTCCTTGCTGTGACAGATGAACCCTCTACAGGAGAATTGACTCATGCGTAATTTATTGTCCGCTGAATGGCAGAAACTGATAGGACATCGTTGGTTGACGGGCTTCACCGTTTGGATATTTCCGATGGGAGCTGTGGGGGTATTTGCGACCTTCATCTTAATCTTGTTCCTCATGCCCGATTCGAGTGAGCGTTTGGTGAATGCACCGTTGGTTTGGACCGAGCAATTCTTGGGTCCGTGGGTGATGTTTGCGACCCCCTTTGGTGGTCTGTTGGCACGGGTCTTGCCGATTACCTTCTTCGCGGGCGTGTTTGCTGGGGAATTTAGCTGGGGAACATGGAAGAATATTATCCCGCGTGGGAAGCGTCTGCACTTCATCGTCACCAAATATGTGGTTGCTGTCTTGATGGTTATGATTTCACTTGTTTTGACTTCACTGCTTGCAGGTTTTGGGACTTTCCTGCTGGGCGCAGTTACCGGGCAATCACTGATTCCGGAATTGAATAGTGAGGTGTTCGCAGATTTCATTGGTGATTATGTGACGGCGGTTGGTTTAGGCTTGGTGGTGGTGATTCTTCTGGCGAACTATGCGGCGATTTCGGCGATGATTACGCGTTCGATGTTGGGGAGTGCGATTATGGGTATGGGCATCATGATTTTTGAGGAGTTTCTGTTGCCCTTGCTGAATCTCATTGCTCGTCTATTGAATGCACCTGATATTGTGCAGTTGTATCGCGTCACGCCGACCTACAACTTGAAAAATGCATCGTTTTGGATACAAGTCGGTGAGCCATCTAATAATGAGTTTTTCATCGACCTTGCTCAGCCGGATACCTTCTTGTTCTCGGTAGTGGTCTTATTGGCATGGACAATCGGTGCGCTGTTGGTGGTGGGATGGTTTTTCCAACGACAGGATATTACGACCTAGTAACCCTACTATATGGAACAGAAGAGCCTCATTTATCGTCTACACTATATAGTGTGAAATGAATAAGGCTATTTAATGATGAAACGACTTTGGCTTATCTTGCTGATTATCAGTGTATTGGTATCGGGTTGTGGGGTGTTTGAGAGCTTGATTTTTGACGATGAAGCTGACTCGATACCGATGACAGATATTCCATCTGAACCTCCTATCCTGTATATCCTACGTGGGGATGTGGCTTTCCCGATGGATATGGGGAGTTATTGTTGGACAGCGGGCGATGTGGGGTTGTGTGTTGATACGATTCCACCTATTTATACAGGTGAGATGCATACATTGGTGATTGGGAACACGCTCGAATTGATGTTTGATGCCCCCTATCCCGACGAAGTGTATGTTGCGCTTCATCCCGGTAGTAATATGATGACTCGGATTGCGGACATCATGGCAGAAGCCACAATGGGCGATGGTGGCAGAGTATTGGTTACTGTTCCCGAAAGCGTTGATGGTCATTACGTGCTGATGGTTACAGCCGTGTGGGACGACAACATCTTACCGCATGGTGATGCTTTTTATGCCACCCCGATTCGCTTTGGTGAATAACGTCAGTCGTCGCACTGCCCTAATGTCGAGCTTGGAGTTGCTCTAACATATACCGTGAATGCTCGTGATTTGGGTTGATGCGAAGTGCCGTTTGATAATCTGCTATCGCCGAGTGTTTATCGCCTAAGTAATAGTAGACGTGTCCACGATGATGATAAGCTTCATCATAATCGCGTTGTAGGGCTATCGCCTGTGAAAAATCTGCCAATGCTTCCCGAAGTTGATGAACATGGCAACGGGCAATGCCACGACCATGATACGCACGTGCATGATTTGGCACGAATTCAATCGCTGTGGCGTAATCCGCAATTGCGCCATGCCAATCTTTTTGATCGTATTTGACGTGCGCGCGGTTCAGATACGCTGGCACATGGTTAGGGTCAAGATAAATGGCGTGGGTGTAATCTGCCTGCGCTTCCGATAGATTGCCGAAGTGATGATGGCAACAGCCTCGATTGTAATAGGCTTCGGCATAACGCTGATGTTTGCGGATAAAGGTATTGTAGTGTTCGATGGCTAACTCATATTGACCATCTTCAAGGGCTTGGATGCCAGCTTGAAAATGAGTGATTGCTTCTTGGGACAAAGTAGTCTCATCTGTTTCATAGTTGTCTTGTAGCATATCTATTTCAGGAGATGGCGCATCCCCGCCGAAATGCATATCCTCACCTGCTGATTCATCGGGTTGTTCAGGATATTCGGCGTAGTAGGCTTGGGTTAAATTTTGTTTGGCTTCGGCATAATCGGGGTCGAGTTGTAAGGCTTTTTCGTATGACGCAATTGCCTGCGGTAAGTTCCCCAGTTTGGCGTAGGCATTTCCTAGATTATTGACGATATGGGCGTTATCGGAGTCTAATTTTACCGCGCGATGATAATCGGCAATCGCACCCTCGTAGAACCCGCGATAATAATAGGCATTCCCGCGATAATAATAGGCTTCCCCAAAGGTATCATTCGCGTCATTCTGTATAACCTCGGTAAAGTCCATGATGGCACTGGCGTAATCTTCGAGTTCATTTTGCACCCAACCCCGACTAAAGAGCGCGTGAAGATGTTTGGGATCGATCGCAAGGGTGCGCGAGTAATCTTCGATAGCACGACTATAGGCTTCTAGCTGTTGATAGCACCAGCCACGATGATAATATGCTTCGGAATGGTCGGGGTCGACTTCGATGGCTTGGCTATAGGCTTGGATAGCATTGGAGTAATCTTGTACTTCTTGATACTCATAGGCTTGTTCAAAGAATTCCTCAGCATCCCATTTTTCTGGTACAGCAACTTGGCTATTGTAGGCGTGGTTGATACCCTGTTTCGCCGCGACGTTTAAGGGATCAATGCTCAAGGCTTTTTGGAAGCACTTGATGGCATCGGCATAGGATTCCAATTGAACATACACTTCACCGAGACGGATGTGGGCATCGACATACTCCGGGTTTAAGAGAATCAGATGAGTGAAGTCCGCAATGGCTCCGTCAAAATTCTCCATTTTCGATTTGGTAAGTCCACGATTGAGATAGACATCTTGAAAATCGGGTTGCAAGTCGAGGGCATGGTTGTAGTCGGTGATGGCATCTTCGTATTGTCCAAGTTCATCCCGAAGCCAGCCCCGATTGAAATAGGCGGTAAACATTTTGGGGTCATGTTGAATGGCTTGAGTATAGTCAGCTTCGGCTTGATAAGGATTATCGACTTGAGTATAACACCAACCCCGATTGAAATAGGCTTGGGCATAAGCTGGATTGTAGTTTAGGGCTTTCGAGTATTCGGCAATCGCGCGCTCGTATTTCCCATTCTCTTGGAATTGCATGGCTGTATTGAAACTGGCTTCTGCATCCAATTGTTTGATAGTGATTTGAGGACGATTTTCGATCGGTGTTTCATCTTCCCGTATGGGATGAAGTACCATATCAAGTGAAATGTTCAGGAAGCGATTGACTAAGGCTTCCATTGCATCGTCAAAATAAAAGCTAGAGTTGATAAAAATCGTATTGTATTCGGGCAATAATTTTAAATCACCTTTGAGGAAAGGTTCGGCATCCCGATAGGTAAAGCCGTTCATCATAATCGGCACGATGTTGCGTTTGGTGGCGATGGCATATTCGATTTCCCGCCGTACCCAATCGCCTTCATTGACGCAACGGTCTAAAGTCCCGTGGGTGATGATGGGGATAAAGTGGGCGCGGGCATCAATCTGTGACAGGATCACGCGAGAGAATGCACCAGAGTTAATGGTCTCGACATCAAGGAAGACATCAAAGCCTCGGTAGGTGAGGAACTGATAAATTGCCCATGCCATGTATTCACTGGGTTTACGACGGTAGCTAAGAAAGACCGTCTTTTCCGGTTCTTTTGCCTGCCTCATTGGGGTGTCTCCAGTTGTTTCCAAACGCCTCGAATTTCTATTATGTGGAAAATTACAGTCAAGAGTCAACAAATTACTTAAGGTGTTACAGAACCGATAGACTCCTGCAGAATGTAAAGGCAAAAAACGACTGAATTCCAACGACTCTATAACAAGAGCAAACCAACAAACAAGACTCCAGCCCAGCCGGCTTTTCTCAGCAGGTTTTGCCGACGAATATCTTCTTTGAAGATTTGGGGTGCGATGAGGGTGAATATCCAGCCCAACAAGATGCCGAAGAAGACACTCGTACTGCTGAGGACGGTGACGAGGGCGACAGGTCCCAGTGAGATTGCCAAGAAGAGCGCAAGTTGACGGAGGAAGAATAATCCTTCCAACATATAGACAGAACCAAAGGTGGTGGCTGTGGCTGTGCGAATGTGCTGGTTGAAGGCGTTGCGGATGGAGGGTGCAACCAGATAAAGCACCAACGTGCCGACGCTATAGCCGGCTGCGGAATACATGGTAGAAATAACCAGCGTGCGAATATCAATCACATAAGCATCGAGTACATCATCGGACAGCACAAAGGAAATCGCAAAAAAGATGCTGGCAATCAGCACCAACCAGAATGCCCATGAGAGGCGCAAACCACCCGCTTTTGCTTTCTGCTTAGGGTCACGCGAGACTCCAATGCACGAGACAATAATCAACAAAAAGCCAATGAGTTGCTGAGGGCTAATCCATTCTTGTAAAAAGAGGATGCCCAGAACTAACGTAAACACGGGGATGAGTTGTAAGAAAATGATGATGTTGCTGGTTTCGTCCATCGCAATCGCGCGGAAGTAAAAGACGTTGCCCCAGATGGTGAATGCTCCCGCAAGGAATAAGGGTATTGCTTGTTCCATTGGCAGAATCGGGAAGCCAGTGATGACGAATAGGACAGCGGAAAAAGTGAAATTGGTGATGCCTAAGTAGATGAGAACGGCGCGTGAATCGGGGATATGGCGTTCAATAACATATTTGTCACCAAACATCACGAGAGTCATGATGGCAGGGGCAAGCAGGGCAAAGGGCAACCAAGACATAAAGATTGTTTCGCTGAACCTGTGAATATGAAGCTGTCAGTCTAGCAAGGAGATGGCTATTTGACTATAGAGTTGATTAGGAAATCGCTTCTAAAAAGCGTTTGTAATTTTTGGGGTCATTGACAGCAATGTGCGCTTGGTGCGGAATGACCTTTGCAAAGAGTTTTCCTTCTTTTGCCAAGACAGGAAATAAGACGCTTTCAAAATCGACCTTTTCTTTCACATTGAACATCTTGAGGAAGTAGTCGGTTATCTGTGGCGAAAAGACGGTGACACCGATATGCAGTGGAATGGGGACGAAGGGGTACATCTCAATACTGACCACTTGCTGGTTGTTAATTGCCATCCCAGTAAAAGTATAAGGCGAACCATTGGCTACAACGACGGTTGCGATTGCTGATTTCTGCTCACCGACCCAATGCGCGCGAAGTATATCATCAACATACGCTGAAGTCTCTTGAACAATCTGGTCATCGGGATTATGGACGATGAGGTATTTGTTATGTGGAATAATCCCTTGTTGCAAAGCATGGAAAATCGCGCCTCCTCTTCCGATGGGTTTATCGGGGTCAGTGCTGTAGCTGATGTTGACTCCCAATTTGGAACCGTCACCTAATAAGTCAACAATGTCTTCTCCATGATGATAAATGAGGGCGACAAAAGAGGTGATTCCCGCATCTCGATACATTTCAATTACACGCTCAATCATGGTGCGCCCATCAGGTAGACGATAGGAGGTTTTATGAGCATTCGAGCCTTGTGTGATGGGTGCTAACCGCGAGCCTAATCCGCCAGCAGGTAAGATGACGACACAATCTTCCATGATTGCAGATAAATCGTGATGGGTTGTCTGAGTATCCGTGTCGCCTTTAATAATCTCTGACGATAACTTAGTCAGGAGTTTGTTTAACATAAAAAATCCTAAAGTGTAGATAATTAATTGAACCATCTACACGGTATTCATTGTTTGTGCTTAGTCTGTCAACCTACTTTATCTTCGTCCAGACACCGCTATTGACATTGCCATTGAGATAATAGACCCCCTGAGGTGTGCCAAGGAAGAGGCGGTTTTGACTATCCATTTGCAAGGTGATGGGGTTGGTATCAATGGCGGTTGTCCCCCAGCCTATTTTGGTGTTCCACAAGCCACCGCTGGCGTTGGTGTTGTAGTATGCCCAGTTGAACATCTGCTCTGGGCTGAAGAAACCCGCGGGTGGGCTATCGGGGGTGATGGTTGAGCCATCCCAGCCATTTTGATAGCAGAGATATGCCGTGTTTTCGACTTGTAGACCACAGACGCGATTCTGGACGCCATCGGTATAGTGAATCATTACGCCGGTTTGGAAGGGTTGGAAGGCTCCCGTCAAGGTTTGTGCAGGACCTGATGGACAGCCAATGCCACTCGGAGCGAAGGTATCCCCATAAAACCATGGTGTAATACAACTCAGGGTTATCGGAACGGAGAAGCTATCTTCCAAACCACCTCGTTCTGCAGTCAGGCGATAGATGGCACTCGACCCTGTGGTGGGTAGTGTCACAGCTAATGTACCTGTTGCGGTTAATCCACTAAATGTCTCTTGTACCCCACCTTGCGAGTCTAAGCGTTCAATGCGGAAGCTATCGCCCACGGCATCCCAGCGCAGGTTAATCTGTGTACCTGCTTGGGCAGAGGTTGTGCTGGCACTAAAGTTGTTAATCACAGGCAAGACAGACGTAGGTGTCAGTGTAAAGGTCGGGCTGGCACTTGGCGTGAAGGTCAGGGTAAAGGTCGCCGTAGTGGTCGGTGTAAAGGTCAATGTGTTGGTCGAGGTAGCACTTGGAACCGCTGTCCATGTTGAAGTCGGTGTGAGGGTGATGGTGGATGTCAGGGTTGGTGTTGGACTAGGTGTGGTGGTGAAGGTCGGCGTATCCGTCGGCGTATTTGTGGGCAGGTCAGTTGGGATGCTAGCCAATGTTGGTAGAGCTTCTTCTGCTTGCGGTTGACATGCCACAATCCCCGCCAAGAGTATCAAGAAAATCGCCAGTTTTTTGATATTCCACATCGTCGGACTCCGTCCTACCCGCTACAATCGAGTGATGATACGCCAAATTTGCTTAATCATACTCCTATCCCTCACAGCCTGCCAGATGACTTCTCTCCCAGAAGCTGATTCCCCCTTGCCGACACTTGCTG
>JANQRM010000304.1 GCA_028284565.1 Anaerolineae bacterium
CTCGTGAATAATGCAGGTGTGGTCAACCCCATTGGTAAGTACGCAACAATTGATGTCGAAGCGTGGAAATTCCCGATTGAAGTGAATTTATTCGGGACGCATTATGTCACTCGTGCAGTAATGCCCGCTATGCTGGAAAATGGCTATGGTCGTGTGGTGAATATTTCATCGGTTGCAGGACGCGGTGCAGGTGGTCCACGTTTGAGGGCATATAGCGTCAGCAAAGCGGCGCTCGATATGTACACGCGCAATCTTGCACAAGATGTTGATGGTAGTGGCGTGACCGTCAACGCAGTTGACCCCGGTCCGGTTGATACGGAGATGATTAAGGATATCCGTAGCACAGGCGAACAGGGTGGACTAGTGGTGCAACGCTTGAACCAGATGACCGAACAAGGGAGACTGAATCCACCACAAACCATCGGTGAATTGATCGCAGGTTTGATTTTGAGTGACAAGCAAGGTGAAGTCGTGTCGGTCTTGAATGAAGCGGAAACATTGCGCCGTTTCCTCGCGACAGCGCAGACCTAATTCGGCGTTTTTCAAACCTCTCCCCCAACCATTTCAGATTGATGAGTATAGAACACCACAGAAAAGTTGGAAATCGAGATGTTTTTGAACTCTATATTGTATTCTTTACCGAACCCAGTATCCGTTTTGATTGCTCCAACAGTGATGCAATCTACGAAGTTCTCATTCATTTGAAAAACTCCACTGACAGACACGTGACTTGGCTTAAATATTATGTAGCTCCCTATCCGAGACCTGAACGCGCAAATCACAACAAACGACTCGGCGCATCCAAATCTACCTGATGCCATGCCAAAATCGTATCCACCACTGCTTGCAAGGTTGGCTTATGGACAGGTTGCTCAACAAAAGCCTGTGTGGTATCCACAATCAACCAGCCATCAGCTTGCACTTGAACAACCAACGGTGCCGCATCATCCTGCCGTTTGTCTGCCGATAACATGAAGTCATATCGTTTCTGGGGAAGGTTCGCATCCTTTGGTGGCAAATAGACGTGCAATGCCTTAGTCGAATTGATTTCAGCAATAATGCCATGAGATTGAAAGTAAAAAATGGCTTCATAAACTATGATTCCATCCTATTCACAATCAGGTCAATCGGTTTGAATCCCGTTAGAAAATGCATAATCAGATGCATAGCCAAATGCATCCCACTTAACCCCCGTTTTGTGATACGCTGACAAGAACACCGCACCTTAACATCCCTGATAGCTAACCTGCTGAATTGCTCAGAAGCTAAAAATCTGATGTCTGAC
This sequence comes from Anaerolineae bacterium, assembly GCA_028284565.1. The sequence continues at coordinate 1,286 of JANQRM010000304.1, forward strand.
ATCTAAATTCTGAAATCTCTTTCAAACCCAATGCCAACCTTATCCGTCGCCACGACGGGAACGCGCCTGCCAACCGTCGAAAACAATAGTCATCCGTGCGACAGTAAAAATCACGACAAATCAAACACAAACCATATTCAAATAAAAGTAGAGCTGACAAGAAAGGATACATAGGACTAACAACCAAAAACGAACAACTAACAACCATTCATCCAACCACCGTCGTATGCTCACGCAACCAATCCGCCATCGACTCCAGCGTATGATTGCCCTTCGCCACGTCAAGGATAAACGCCTGAGCATCCGCCACCTGCCATGTCGGCGCATAGCCATTCTCTCGTAGGAATTGCACGACAGCCCACAACGCGGTGCGCTTGTTCCCATCCATAAACAGGTGATGATACGCCAGCGATTCCAGCAACGCGGCGGCTTTATCCAGCAAGGTCGGGAATTGCGCCTCACCAAACATCATCAGCGCAGGTCGTCGGATAGCCGATTGCAACAACTTGCGGTCACGGATTTGCGGACGCTCACCCAGCACTGTCTCGTTGATGGTATACAATTCGGCGGCGGTCAGATAACGCACACTCATTGCTTGTCCAATTCCGTCAGGAGCCATTCATGTTCTTCAATGAGAGAATCAATAAGTTGCATATCTTGCTCGGCTTCTTGTTCGGGGATAGACGGGCAATCGCGCAGAGTCAGCCAATCGGCAAAATCAGGGACATCACGTGTCCCCTGTGCGACAGACAAGATTTGCTGGAGCGCATCTTTGGGTTCCCAGACCGCTTCTGCGCCATTAATCCGCAACATGAACAGGCAACCCACCGTCGCAGTGCGTTTATTCCCATCCGTAAAGGGGTGGTTACGGGCAATCGAATGGAGCAGAGCCGAGGCTTTTTGGGGTAAAGTTGGGTATGCATCCTCCCCAAATGCACTCGATGCTGGACGTGCCACCGCCGCCCGTAATGCGCTACGATCGCGTATATCCAGCTCACCAGAGAGGATTTTATGATTATTCAGCACCTTGCCATTGATATAAATCAGTTCATCAACAATCGGATAGCGTGTCATGTCATTTAACCAAGCACAGAGAATGAAGAATGAATATAGAGGAAACCATCACACCATGCAATATCCATCAATTTTGGCTGAGAAATACGTCACACATTCTCGCTTCGTTCCTCATGATGGAAAGTTAGCACGCCAAATTGAAACGAAATCAAGGGCGGAATGTCAAAAGAAATTAGAAAATCTTATTTATCTAATCTCTAAAATAATCGGCAATGTAGGAGCGTACCGCTGTACGCCCAACTATAGAAATCTATACCTTAACCAGTCTCTACAAAAGAACACCTACAACCAACAACCTCATATATTTGTCTGTTATCCCCTGTTAAACAGGAAATTTAACCACAATAAGCAAGGAAAGAACTAACAAATGTCATTAGCAGATGTTGTGAAATCAACCCAAACACCCTTAACCTTTGACCTTTTAGTCGAGCAATTGCAAGCCTGTGGGCTATCCGCTGGAGAGACCGTCCTCGTGCATAGTCGCATGAGCGCGCTCGGTTGGGTTGTGGGCGGCGCAGTCGATGTCATCCGCGCCTTGCAACACATCTTGACGCATGACGGTACACTGATGATGCCGACCCATTCAACCAGCAACACTGACCCTAGCAATTGGCAAAATCCCGCTGTCCCATCAGCATGGCATGAGACCATCCGCGCACACCGTCCCGCTTTCGATCCGGCATGGACACCCACCCGCATGATGGGGACAATCCCCGAATTGTTCCGTACACTGCCCAATGTTATCCGCAGTGAGCATCCCATCGGTTCCTTCGCCGCGTGGGGCAAACATGCAGACACCCTGACCGCCAATCATCACGACCTATCCGCCATGTTCGGGGAGGAGTCGCCCATCGGCAAGCTCTATGAATTGGATGGCTATATTCTGCTTTTGGGCGTACCCCATGAGAACAACACCTCCCTCCATCTCGCTGAACATCGCGCCGACTTTCCCGGCAAAAAGATGATTTCAGAGGGTACGGCTGTGATGGTGGATGGACAACGGCAATGGGTCGATTTCGAGATGCTTGATTTAGAAACCGACGACTTCAACACGATTGGCACAGCCTATGAACAAGCCAATCACATCCCCATCCACAAGGTCGGCAATGCAGAGGTACGCTTTATGAAACAACGCCCCCTCGTCGATTTCGCTACGCAGTGGATGACCAACAACCGTGACTTTACGAAGTGATGGATGCTACCTGCTCATGGGCATGATGACATGGATGAAGTCGTCGCGGTTTTCTGGACGGATGACACCGGGATTCTCTGCGCCATTGCTCTCAAAGACAACACGCTCTTCATTGATGACGCGCAACACGTCGATGAGGTATTTGATGTTGAAAGAGATTTCGAGGGGTTCACCCTCTGCGGATGCATCCAACATGCCCTCACTATCGCCTAGCTCATTGCTCCGTCCCGTGACAAAAACTTCACTCGGCTCACCGGGATTGGTTGCTGGACGAACTTGCAAGTTGGCACTGTTGGCATTATCACGCGCGAAAATCTCAGCACGTTGACAGACTTTCAGCAAATCGGAGGTATACATCACTGTGGAGGTGACATAGGAACGCGGGATAATCGCTCGGAAATCGGGGAACTTGCCTTCAAGCAATTGAGAGGAGACATCCACATTTGGCATGTGGAAGGTGACAATATCGCGTCGCTCCGGCAGGGAAATCGTTACTTCATCGTCATCCGTGACAATACGAGCAATTTCGTTCAGGGCTTTGGCTGGGATGACTAGCTCTCTAGGTTCGTCGAAAGTCTGGTCAAGTTCAGTGGTACGGACTGCCAAGCGATAACCATCTGCCGCCGCCATTGTCATAACATTGCCATCAAGCAGAGTATACACACCCGTGAGAATCGGACGGTCATCTTTGGGAGCCGCCGCAAAGGCTGTCTGGTGTATCATCTCGCGCAGGACACGCCCCGATACAACAACATCTTTGGCTTCGCCATGCGTGATGGGCGGGAACTCATCGGCATCAATGCCTTTGATATTGGCATTCTGGACACCACAGCGCACATGCACGGAGTTCTCGCGGGGTTCAAGTTGCAAATCGACGCGCTCTGGGGAGAGGTTGCTCACCAATTCGCCGAAGGTTGTGCCGGGCAAGGTGATGGCTCCGGGTTGCTCGACTTTCGCGCCAATCCAACAGGTGATGCTGAGTTCCAAATTGGTCGCCGCCAGCTTCAAACGGGAGTCGTCTGCTTCGAGCAAAACATTGGATAACACAGGCAAGGCGGGACGACTCTCCACTGCCTTCCGCACGA
>JANQRM010000069.1 GCA_028284565.1 Anaerolineae bacterium
TCGTGAAGGAACTTATTGGTTGGACAAAGTGATTGACCGCATTATGGCGGGTCAAGGGCGACCTGAAGACGTGCAATTGATTGATAATGTCGCCAAGAATATGCAGGGGACAACCCTCTGTGCGCTGGGAGATTTCGCGGCGAATCCGATTATTTACACGATTAAAAATTTCCCAGATGATTTTAACCAGCACGTAACCGAGCAAGAAGCCGTGGCTGGGGACTAAACGTGCATGAGCGATGCGGTACAGGATACCGATACAACCTTTGTGGATGACGAACACGACGCGCAGATTGAGGCTCAAATTGCTCAAGCGCGTGAACAGCACTATGAAGCATCCACAAGCTGGTGGGGAAGACTTCGACGCTTTTTCTGGAAGTCATCCGCAGAACGAGAAGCCGAGAAGCTGCATCGCTTAAACGAATTAACATCAAACATAGCTCTTTATCCCCATGCCCTATCGAATTATGTGCTACGGGGTGAACTGTATTTAGAGCAAGAGGAATATGAATCTGCGATTGCAGATTTTGAACACGCCCTCGACCTCGCGCAAGATGTCGATGACACGGCGGGCTGGGCAATTGTTGAACAAGCTCTACAAGACCGCGCAGAAGTCGGTCTGAATAGAGCCAAACAAAAGCAAGCGATACGGGATGGTCGCATCCCATAAAGTCGTTAGTTGTTGGTTATTAGTTATTGGGTTTATTTGAGATACTTTTCAACAGATGTTTTATAACACGCAACATTTGCACAGCATCTCAACAGCTCACCCAAAACATTTATGGCGAACCACTAACCACTAAAAACTAATAACTAAAATCATGCGGAGGCATGAATGTCCGACACAGTAAATATCAAAATTGATGGGGTTGAATACGCCGTACCAGCTGGCTCGAATCTCGTGGATGCCGCTAAATGGCATGCGGATAACGTCATTCCTGTCTTCTGCTATCATCCCAAGATGGACCCGGTGGGCATGTGCCGGATGTGCCTTGTCAAAATGGGGTCGATAATGCGTGACCGTGAAACAGGCGAAATCGTCTTGGATGAAGAGGGCAATGAACAAATTCGCTGGTTCCCCAAACTTCAAACTGCTTGTACACAAGTTGTTAGCGATGGCTTGGTGATTGAAACCAACACGGAAGAGGTGGAAATTGCACGGCGCAATGTCATCGAATTCTTGCTGACCAGCCATCCCCTTGACTGCCCCATCTGTGATAAAGGCGGAGAATGCCCCCTGCAAAATCTCACGATGGCACACGGTCCCGGCGAATCCCGCATGATTTATGATGACAAACTCCATCTCATGAAGCATGTTCCGCTCGGCGATTTGATTTACCTAGACCGTGAACGTTGCATTCAATGTGCGCGCTGTGTCCGCTTCCAAGATGAACTCGTCGGCGATGATGTGCTGGCATTCCATGAACGCGGACGACATCTGCAAATCATTACCAATAGCGACCCCGGCTTCGATACCTATTTCTCTGGCAACACCACCGATATTTGTCCAGTGGGTGCATTAACCACAGCCGACTTTCGTTTTGGCGCACGTCCATGGGAACTGACCGAAGTACCCAGCATCTCCCCATGGGACGCGGCTGGCGAAAACATCAGCCTCAGCACCCGCCTAGACCGTGATTTTGATGGTCGCGCGATGATTAAACGGGTCATGCCCCGCCAGAACGAACACGTCAATGAAATTTGGATTAGCGATAAAACCCGCTTCGGACATCACTTCACCCGTAGCGAAGACCGCCTCACCAAGCCGCTGGTCAAACGGGGCGACAAACTTAGCGATACCGTCTGGAATGAAGTTCTTCCCAAGTTGGTGGATGCCCTCAAAGGTGCAGATGGTGACATCGCTACCATTGCCGGACACACCATGACCAATGAAGACCTCTGGACACTCCGACAATTGGTGGAAGGTCTAGGTGGTAGTCGTCTCGGCACATGGACAACCCACGGCGGTGCAGAAGTCATTGCTCAAGTTGGACTCAGCAAAGGCGCGAATCTCGGCAATCTCGGTAAAGGGGATGCCATTCTTGTCATCGCCAGCGACCTCGAAGAAGAAGTTCCCATCTGGCGTTTACGTATCAAACAAGCCCAAGACAGAGGTGCGTACTTGGTCGTCGCCAATGCCCGTGACACCCGCCTCGAAGATTTTGCTGTTCAAGGTGCACGTAATGATAAAGTGGTATTGGGTGATGCCATTCGCTATGATGCAGGGCAAGCCGTTGATACCCTCATTAATCTCAAGAAAAAACACAAAGACATCGCCAAACAACTAACCGATGCCGAAAATCTCGTGATCATCGTCGGTTCAGAAGGCTTAACCCTCGATGGCAGTCGTGAACTCACGAAAGCCGCCGCCAACTTCTTAAATACCAGCAAGCATCTCGGCAAATCCGACAGTGGTGTACTCGCAACTCTGCCCGATGCAAATGGGATGGGTAATCACTATCTCGGCTTCACGCCTGATGCAACGGCTGACATCATCACCAACCCACCGAAAGTCCTCATCGTCGCCCAAGCAGAAATTCTCGATGACGACCCCAAAACCAGCGAATGGTTGAGTGGTGTAGAAACACTGATTTATCTCAACTTCTTCCCAGATGCAACGGCTCATGTTGCCGATTTTGCCTTACCTATCCAGACTTTTGCTGAACGTGATGGCACATATGTAAGTGGTGAACGACGTGTCCAACGCTTCTACACCGCACAAGGC
>JANQRM010000312.1 GCA_028284565.1 Anaerolineae bacterium
AAAAAGGAGTCCGCGAAGGTCTGGGCTTGTTGCCCCATCGTGTCCACATCAGCTTGTTGCATCATAGTCTGTAGTGCCGTTGTTAAAGCATCGACATCACCTGCCGGAATCAGATAGCCGTTCTCACCATCTTGCACAATATCGGGAATGCCACCGACAGCAGAGGCAATTACAGGCAAGCCCATCAGCATCGCTTCAATGAGGACACGAGGCAAGCCTTCCGTCAAAGAGGGTAAGACCAAGACCCGCGCAGATGCCATAGTTTCTGCCAATTGTCCCTGTTGGACAGCCCCCGTAAATTCGACACATTCACCTAAACTGAGTTCATTCACCTGTGATTGCAACTGAGTAAAATAATTCGCATCAATTGCCTCGCCCATCAACACAAGGCGGGACTCGGCGTCATTCAATTCAGCAAATGACGTAATCAAACTATGCACGTTCTTGAGTGGAGTCAGCACGCCCACATATAAAATCGACTTCGATTCGGAGGGTAGACAGTGGCGTTGCATCTCGGCGAAGACTTGAAAGTTTGTCCATGTCATGAAGCGGAAGACGGGTGTTTGTGGGGCATAGGCTTCAATTTGAGCTTGCGTCGTTGAAGATACCGCACGAAAGGCATCCGCTTGTCTCGTTGCAAAGCGCGCGAAGTGTCGCATCACCCCACGATAGAGTCCTGCAAAACGTACTGAGCGTTGCAAAAAGAGCGACTTCTCGAAATCGCCATGACTCTCGATGATGAGGTGAATTCGTCTGCCAAATAAGCGACTGACTACTTTAATCCATGCCCCAACCGCACCTTCGTAGGGACTCTGTGCAATAACGACAGACACACGATGACGCAGAACCCACCATAACAAGATTATCGGCGCAAACAGATAAAATACTCCATAACGTAAGATGGCACTGGGCAAGTTGGGCAGTAAGCGGAAGTTTGCGGATTGGCTAAAACGTCGTGGACGGATGCTCGTTCCAAATCCTAAGACATAGGCTTCGATTTCCAAGCCCTCGATGAGTCGTCGCCATTTCTCCGCTTGTGTCGGATTCAACGGATGCTCATAGCGCGTGGTACTCAGCCAAGCATAGCGTCGGGATTGAATTGTGGAATCTGTGGATACATCTGATTGATTAGCAACAGTCATCTTAAAAGCAATTATGTCTTATCATCAAAAGCAGGATATAAGCGCATGGTACAGTCCTCAGCCGCCCAATGTTGACGCAATTGTTGTCCAGCTTGCCGACAGACACGCCCCAGCGCTTCAAATTGAGCGAGTTCGTCACTTAAACGGGCAAAATGAACCAAACCTGCAATCACCCGTTGGCGATTGGTCGAGCGTCCCCACTTGCGGTCTTGCTCTAGCACCGTGGGTAGAAACTGGCACAAGCCGACCATCCAGCCCACTGCACAGGCGACATAGTGATGTTCGAAGTGGGATTTGTCAAGTGAACACTCGGTTATCATGATGTCTTGGTATGCCCTCATCAGTTTGCGTTGTATCTCTATTGGAATGTCTCGCGCCCACACACTCCGCAGATAGCGAATGCGCGCATAGGTTCCATCTAACAGACAATGGCGAAAATCTGCCGTTTCAAAATCCACCAAACAGATACGAGCGTGATAATAAAAGGCATTTGCTGGAGTGGCATCTCCATGTACAAGCGCATAAAACTCGTTTGGCGATTGCATCGTCGCTTTCGCTTCGGATAATTCAGCTTGGGCTTGCTCATCGACCTGAACATTAATCAATTCAAATATGGCAGGTAGAGTATCGAGAATGTCTGGAATGTCATGAATTTGATGACGTGAGGGTTGCAAACTATCGCCATAACTCGCTTGGATTTGTCTGAACTGTCTTTCGTGTCCCATGGTTGCCAGATGCAGACGTGCGAGGCTTTTCAGGAATTCAAGTAATGCCTCTTCTGCAAAATCGCGGTCATCACCGAACAATATATTGCCGATTAAATGCTCTTGTGGGCTATTCAAATCCTCCATCAGCATGATTTTGGAGGTTATATCCAGCGTGTAATATTGGGGGACAAGTTCAGGCACGACTTCACTGAGGAATCGCAAAGCATTGGCATCATATGTAATCGAATCATTCTCGACGTTTGACCGCTTGGCTATGATGGTTTTTGGAAGATGACCTGACTCTGACCTTAGAGCATAGCGCAAAATGAGGCTCGGCGCGTTTTCATACCCATAGACTATATCCCGCAGATGGAGTTGTAAGTTGGCTCCAAAATGCTCAGATGCAATCGCCTCAGTTGTGGCGTTTAGTGCGTCATCCATCCATTGTCTCCGTTGCGGTTAAAGGAATGACCGCAGATAGGCATCTGTCAGTGAGACCATCTGCTCAAATTGAAAGCGTTCCATCCCTACAGAAGATTGAGAAGCCAACTGCTCTCGCTTGCCCGACTCAAAGGCTTGTCGAATGGTATCTGTTAGGGCATCGACATCGACATAGGGAATGAGTAGCCCATTGATATTGTGTTGCACGACTTCGGGATTGCCTCCTTTGTCACTGGCAATCACGGGCGTACCCAGAGATAAACTTTCGAGCAAGGTATGGGGTAACCCTTCATAACCTGAATACAACACCACATAATCACTTGCTTGCATGTACAAAGCCATTTGCTCACGCGGGACACGTCCCAAAAAAGTGACACGCTTGCCCAGTGACTGGGCTTGGGATTCTAATTGGGCGCGCATGGGACCATCCCCTGCCACAAGCAGATGTACATTCGGCAAATGCTCCGATGCTGACAGGATATGAGCAATGCCTTTCCATGCGGTGAGGCGTGCGACGGTCAATAACAAGGGGACCTCATTCGGCAGATTGAGTTGTTCTCTCGCCTGTGACATTGATACGCGCTCAGTATCCGTCTGATTCGGTAGTGCATTGTAAATCACTTTTATCTTGGCTTCGTCCACGCCCCAGCCCATGACCATGCGCTTGAGATATTCACTGGGAACTACTACGCCATCCATTGCCTGTACTTGCCTTGCGCGAGATTGTCGCGCTCGACTTGCCCAGAACCCCACATCAGCCGTTTGAAAATCATCAATGTCCATCGTCGGTGGAATCCAATCTTTGCGGATACAACGCTCCCATGCTTGGTCGCCGACGATTTTAATCACTCGTGGCACATCAGAACTGCCGATTAGGGGTAAGTCAGTTGTGTGTAAATAGGCAACATCTGCCCATCGCAAAACCGATTGACTTGCCAGCCCATATCGTAGCAATCGCACGGGCAATAGCTGGCGGGGAATGCGTCGCAAGGGGTAAGGATAACTTTCTGTATCCCCTTCGCCATAGGTCAGCAAGCGAATATCCCAACCTTTATTTTGCAGATGCGGTAAGATGCGATAGAGGTAGGTCGCCGGACCTCCTGATTCAGGATGGAAGATTCCCGTGGCGATAAAGAGGTTTTGTGTCATGTGAATTGTTTAATCTTCATCGACAAACATCTCTCCTTTTGCCACAAGATGCACTCGCCCGCCAACCCGAATATCGACGGTATCGCCTTTATCCTCGGCGTGTAATCGCAAGACAGATGGACGACGTATCCCATAGCCTTGTTCAACTTCAATTTGAATGTTGGGACTGTCAAAATAGCGATGTCGGGCTAACCAACACGCGAGATTGCCATTAGCACTGCCCGTTGCAGGGTCTTCAACAATGCCCAACTCATCCAGCCAGAGCATTCGCGCATGAAGATGATGGTCAGCCTCGACAGGTTCGGGGCAAAAGACCAAGACCATATCCAAATGTGGGACAGCTAATTGATCGAGTAAGGCTTGGAACTTGGTCGGGTTAATCAGGGTGTTCTGCACTGACTCACGAGTTTTCAATGGACAAGTGATACTTGGTAGTCCGGTACTCACGACTTGCACCGGATAATTGTTATCAATTGCAGAAACGGGTAGGTTCAGAGCTTCAGCTATCACACTTGCCGATATGACTTCACCAAATTCAGGTGGATTCTGTTTCATCCAGAGATTGCCATCGTCTGCAAATGTGACCGGGATTGGTCCCACCTCGACATTCAGGATGACTTCTTGAACAGGATTGGCTTCCAGTTGTGTGCCGATAATATAAGCTGTCCCTAGTGTTGGATGTCCTGCAAATGGGATTTCGATCGAAGGCGTAAAAATGCGTACATCCCAACCACCGTTAGATTGAATTGTCTCACTTGTGATGAAGGTCGTCTCGGAATAATTCATCTCTAGCGCGAGGGTTTGCATCGTTTTTGTTGATGGGTTGCCCATAAACACAGCCAGTTGATTGCCAGCAAAGGGCTTTTCTGCAAAGACATCGACAATAGTAAAGGGATAACTTGGCATCTGACCTCAACAAAGCATCGTCGTATCGCTAAGATGGTTATTATAATACAGCCTAGCCTGACAATCAGGAGTTCGTATGCCCAATATCATCGTCGTTGCCTCGAAAAATCCAGTGAAGTTGGAAGCTACCCAACAAGGTTTTCAGCAGACCTTTCCCAATCAAGCCTTCCAACTCATCGGCGTGTCTGTCGAATCGGGTATTCCAGACCAGCCGTTAAGTAGTGCGGAGACCTTAAGAGGCGCAACCAACCGATGCCACAATGCCAAGTCGTATCAACCGAAAGCGGATTATTGGATTGGGATTGAAGGCGGAGTCGAAATGATTGAAGGCGGATTACAATGTTTCGCGTGGGTGGTGATTCAAAATCAAGCGGGGCAAATCGGGAGAGGTAAGACGGGTGTGTTTTATCTGCCGGATGAAGTGGCAACGCTGGTGCAAGCGGGTATGGAACTGGGTCTTGCCGATGATGTGGTGTTTGGGCGGGAAAACTCGAAACAGCAGAATGGCGCGATTGGCTTGTTGACGAATGACCTCGTTGACCGCACCGCCTACTATGTCCATGCCGTTATTATGGCACTCATCCCCTTCACGCATCCCGATTTACATTGGACAATCAACTGATGAAAAAGCCATTGCCCAGCAAAGTTTGTCCGGTTTGTAATCACCCGTTCACATAGCGCAAAAAATGGGAACGCAATTGGGAAGACATCAAGTATTGCAGTGAGCGTTGTCGTCGAAGGCGAAAGCAAGCCTCTAAACCTGCAAGGCAGTCTCAAGCTGACGACGAATCTCAACTTTTGGCATGAAGCCTGTGTGTCGCCAGAGCATCTTGCCCTCTTGAAACAACATTAGCGTCGGAATGCCTTGTAGTCCGAGTTCTTGCACAATGGCATCCGTCGGTTGGATTCTCATCTTGATTATCCGCATCGTATCAGATGTTTCAGTAGCAAGGTCGTCGAGGGCTAGCGCGAGACTTTCGCATTGAACGCAATCGTCGCCCCAAAAATCCACCAAGATGGGTTAGCGACTTTGAAGAACTTTGGTATCAAAATCTGTTGGTTGAATATTTCGTACATCACTCATCATCTATCTCTCTGCCATTTACATGAATCTATACATGAGTACGACAATGAAGCGTTTGAGTTCAATTTTATGTCGCCCATCATAAACCACAATGTTCAGTATTGACGGTCTCGCATACAATGGAACCATGTTGGCTTATCCATCATCAAAGGAAAATCTTTATGAGCAAACGAACCGTTGTCATCCTCAAAGGTGATCAAACTGGGCAAGAACTCCTCGTCGAAGCCCTCCGTGTTTTGCAACCCGGGGTCATTGGCGTCGACGATTTACGCTTTGAAGAATTCGACCTCTCGCTTGAAAATCGACGCAAGACCAAAAATGGTGTGGTCAAAGAAGCCGCAGAACGCATCAAACAAGCGGGACTAGGCATCAAAGCCGCCACGATTACCCCTGGTGACCCTGATGATGTCGGCAGTCCTAATGCTCTGCTCCGAGATTATGTGGAAGGCAAAGTCATCCTTCGCACGGGTCGTCGTATCCCGTCGGTTCGTCCACTGGCTGGTATCCATGCTCCGATTGCGGTTGTTCGTATGGCTGTCGAAGGTGCGTATGGTGCAAAAGAATGGCGCGAAGGCGAAGGTCTCGATGAAGTTGCCTATAACAAACGATACATCACCCGCCGAACCTGCCGTGCTGTATGTGAATTCACCTTCCAGCACGCCAAACGCATGGGGGCGACTGTCTTTGGTGGTCCCAAGTTTACGGTCAGCCCGTTGTATGAAGGTATGTTCAAAGAAGAAATGGACGCCGCCGCAGAACGTCATCCTGAAGTGCGTTACAATCCTCAGCTCATTGATGCGACTTATGCACTCCTACTCGAATCAACGGGTGAACCCTTGGTCATCCCTGCGCTGAATCGTGATGGTGATACGCTGAGTGATTTGGTGATGAAAATGTTCGGGACGATTGCTGGAGCCGAGTCGGTTATTCTGGGATTTGATGAGGACTACAATGTCAAAGTTGCATTAACGGAAGCCCCCCATGGGACTGCACCGAGTCTGGAAGGCAAGAATATAGCGAATCCGATGGCAATGGTCTTAGCCTGTGCGGCGATGTTGCGGTATGTTGGTACAGAGAAAGCCTCCCTTGCTAGTCGTGCGGTTTATGAAGCAACCCTCGAAGCGGTCTACAACGGAATCCGTACCCCCGATTTAGGTGGGCAAGCGACGACCAGCGAGTTCGTGGATGAGGTGATTCGGGAAGTCCGTGGCAAGCTGGATGTATGGGATGCGCTGGGACGGTAATCTGTCGTAATCTAAATTTTTATACTCTTTTACAGCCACCCGACCCCAAAATGGTGTATCTTAAAGACAGCCATCACAGATATGCCTTTTTGGGGAAGCCCCACAAGGACATGCAAGCTCAAGTGGGGTTTAGTGGCACAATCATCTCCGATTGTGTCACGTTTGTTTTTTGGGGATATACATTCTATCCACAAAGGTATTCCGAAATCGACATGCCTATCAATCTACGAAAATCATTGGCAAGGTGCGCTTGGTCAGTATAGCCGAATTGCAGTGCAATCTTACTGAGGTTTGGGAATGAGGATGATTGCCACAAGACTTGTAAGACTTCTCGTATCCGCACGATATTGCAAGCTGTTTTTGGGGATACACCCAATGTCTCTTTGAAGAGACGTTGCAATTGTCGTTCACTCAGCATGGTCATCTGCGACAATTCACGAACTGTTATCTGACCCTGATACTGATGAATATAGCCAAGAGCTTCTTGGATAGATGTGGGATTTGCGAGATTATTCTTAACCAGTGTCGGGAGGCTGTGACATAATTCGTCAATTTGTGCTTGTTGCGTTGCTTGTTCCCGCAGTCGTGCTTCCAGACAGTTGAGAAATTGATTCGAGAGGGTGATAGATGTATTTTGCAGTTCATATAAGCTCGGTAGATGGGGAAAACAGTGATTACCGGGATGAAAGCGTATCCCAAAGTAGCGTGTGTCTGGAATATGGGGATAGATTTGCTGGCGAGTGACTGCGCCAGATAACACGACCTCACTGTGATTCGGGAAGAGCTTAATAATCAGATTCACCCCTAAGTCGGGTGTAACCGTGTAGTCCAACCCTTCCGCTGATGAATCTACAACCCATATCGAGTCGAGGGTGTTTGAATTAAATTTGATCTCATGAAACATCAAGCAGTTGTTGTATCCCTTCGATATAAGAATCCCAGCCACGGTCATGGGAGTCTCGGCTTGCTGTATACTCAAAACCCATGTGATTAATTATCACTACTGTTCCGCCGTCCACGGGCGTGAATGTCACATCGACTTGAGACACCTCACCATCCTGATTCCATTCCCATGTATACACGAGTTTGGTGGGTCTGTCGAATTGGAGGAAGCGACCTACCATTTGTGCTTCAGGTTCACCAGCGACGATGAGTTTGAATAAGCCTCCTTGTTTCGGTTCCACTTCAATCGCCGTGACCGGTGCGACTACGCTGTCTGCAGAGACCCAACAGTCAAAGACCGCTTCGGGCGGAAAGGGCAAAGTATAACGTTTGTGGATGTCGAGATTGGACATCGTTTTTGTCCTCTTGCTTATTGGATTCCATTTCTTATCATATCCGCTTGTGATGTGCTTGTCTTGTAAAAAGCCGACATCTTGATTGAATTGCCGGAATCAAAAAGGACGTGCAATTACACGCCCTCAAAACTGAAAATCCAACGAATGGATGGTTTATGCCATCGCTAGCACACGACAGGGACCGCCAGAACCACCTTCCCAACGAGGCACGCCGACAATCACTGTTGCGTTGCGACCCATCAATTGAGAGAGATTGGCAACATTCTCAATGCCATATTTGCCAGCACCCAAAATGGTAAAGTGGGTATCAAATGTGGCGGAGGGTCCATTATCTAAGCTGAGTGTATCGACTGCGATTCCATGAATATTGCGTTCTTCGATCAAAAAGGCGGCGGCATCCCCACTAAAGCCGGGGAAGTGCATCACGCCCTCATCATCGGCATTGCGAAAGTCCTC
>JANQRM010000322.1 GCA_028284565.1 Anaerolineae bacterium
CAGGACTGTTATCAAGTCGGCGAAGAAGTGGTGGAAGCTGTAATTGATTACTTTGGAGAAGCAGGACATTCTCTGATTCAACGCAACCTTGAGGATGGAACGGCGTATTTTGATTTATGGCGTGCCAATGAGATGGATTTAAAACGATGTGGCGTCGAGGAAATCGAAATCACGGGTATTTGTACATATCAGAATACAGATGAGTTTTTCTCTCATCGTGCAGAGAATGGGCGAACAGGGCGGTTTGGACTGGTGATGTCTTTATGACCGACTCCTTATCCATTGCAGAAAACATTCAAGAGGTACACGAGTCCATTGCCAATGCCTGTGCAAAAGTGAATCGCTCCCCTGATGATATTACCTTGGTTGCGGTCTCCAAAACCAAATCGCCAGAGATGATTGCTAAAGCGATAGGTGCTGGTGTCACTCATTTTGGTGAAAATCGACTTGAGGAAGCCCAAACCAAAATTCCAATCGTCAATCAAAATTCCCCAAGTCAATTGACTTGGCATATGGTAGGGCATATTCAGAGTCGTAAAGCGAAATTGGTTCTACCCTTGTTCCAATGGGTCCATTCAATTGATAGTTTAAAATTGGCGCGCAAACTATCTGCACTTATGACTCAAGAAAATCGTGAAATTGATGTATTATTAGAAGTCAATATATCGGGTGAATCTGCCAAGTATGGTTTTGAAGCATATCAATGGCAACAAAATCAACAAGTCCGTGAAACGCTTTGGCAAGAATTTGACAGCATGATTCAACTACCCGGTATCCACATCCGGGGCTTGATGACGATGGCTCCCTATGTGGCTGAGATCGAAGCAACTCGTCCCGTCTTTGCTCAAACCCAAGCATTGCGGGAAGCACTTTCGACAGATTTTGATTTACCCTTGCCCGAAATCAGCATGGGAATGACGAATGATTATCCCATTGCGATTGAAGAAGGGGCGACAATCGTTCGTATAGGACGAGCAATTTTTGGCTCTCGTTAGTAAATATTGGAGGAAAATCGTATGACTACAATCTTCTGGATTATTGGGCTTGCATTGAATATCTACAGTCTGCTGTTGATTATTCGTGTCTTTTTAAGTTGGTTGCCGAACATTGATCGGACTCATCCAGCTGTTCAAGCCTTATATGATGTGACTGAACCCGTTTTGCGTCCGGTAAGAGACGTTCTGCCAGCAACGCCGGGTCTCGATTTAAGTCCCTTGGTTGTTATCATCGCCATTCAGATTATCTCTAGGGTTTTAGGAGTCTAAAGAAATCTTTATTGGCTATACCCATAATTCGCCTGTACAATGAGGTTGTAGTCGATGAAGACTTGGAAAAGGGTCTCCTATGAATGATCGTGAATTTAAGATTACCGATGCAGTCAGTGGTGTAGCCATTGGAGTGCGTGTTGTAACCCGTGCGACAGCAACGGAACTTGTCGGTAGAAATGAAGACAATACCCTTAAAATCCGCTTGAAAGAATCACCGGCAGGTTCTGCCTCTGCAAATGCCGAACTTGTTAATTTTCTTGCACAAGCCTTGAGCGTTGATTCAAATAAAATCGAGATTGTCGCTGGAGAAGGTAATCGAGACAAAATCCTGAGTATTGAAGGGCTAACAACAGAGCAAGTCGAAGAGCGACTGGGTATTAACTAGTCAAACCTCATCAATCTGAAAAGGGAAAGGGCATCTGGTAAGGTGAAATTCAATTACGGGATGCTCTTCTTTTTTCTCTGGCTAATCTCATCCTGTTCAACTCCTCAAGCACCAATCCTGCTCCCAACTCAAACACTTGTACCGCCGACTATTACACCAACCATTACGCCAACGCAACCCACAGCAACACCGCGCGCCTTAACCTCGCCTTTAGATTTAGTGGCGACACCAAACAATCAAACTATCGAATCCTTAATTCCATCGAATGACCTTGATGTTGAACTGGCGCAGATTCTACAGACAGATTTGCAAGAAAACCTCAATATAGATATTGACCAAATTCAATTGGCATCGGTTGAAGCAGTTATTTTCACAGAGGGAAGTTTGTCTTGTGAACCCCAAGAGGTAATTTCAGAAGCTATTCTGAGGGGATTTTACTATGTCTGGCTTGTTGGGGAGACAATCTACACGCATGTTGCAGTTGATGATGAACGCTTTGTCCTCTGTGATGACACCGAGAGCGTACATGGTGAGTTATTAACTCTCGTTGATCCGATAGCATCCGAGATGGTGACACTAGCAAAACGCCGGGTTGTGGATGAGTTACAAATTCAACCCCAAGATGTAACTCTGGTTGATATTATCTCTGTCACTTGGGAAGATAGTAGCTTAGGCTGTCCACAACCCGATCAAGTTGTGACAGATGTGTTGATAGAAGGCTACCGAATTCAACTCTCTGCAGAAGGGCAAGACTTTACCTACCACACCGATTCAGTTCGTCTCTTCCCTTGTGATACTGATGATTCCTAAATCAGGCTGGAGCAGGTAAGGAACTCCCGACTTGATATTGAATATCGCCCAATGCTCTGAATGCTGAATTGCGAATGTCAGGCTGTGGATCATTGAGTGCAGAATAAAGGGTATCTGCATTCTCTACAATACCGATTTGCCCCAGTGTCGCAAGAGCCAACTCACGAATAACAGGGTCGCTGTCTTCCGTGGCTTTCAATAAGAGTTCATGACTACTTAACTCGTGGTCTTCGTCGTCCAGTTGGCTTGCCCATTGCAATAGCCATGGAATGGCTTCAATCGCTGGATAGGCAACAACACCGTCATTTGCAGAGGCTTGTAAATTATTGAATGCAATTTGAGCCGCCGAGTGGACATACCATTCTGGATCATCCAGATAGACTTTATAAATGGTAATCAACGACCAGTTCGTACGTACCCGTCGTAATCCGAAAATGGCAACACGACGAAGGATAATGTCTGTGATTTTCTCATTGTTCAGGATGTCGTAGAGTAAAGGATAGCCCTCATCGGGGATAAGAGCAAAAGTCTCGGCAATCGCTTGGCGTTGGGCTTCGGAGTCGGATTCAAACAGTGTATCGGCAAGCACCTCAAGGGCTTCATCAGACCGTATCGCACCTAAGGCAATCGCAGACGCAATCCGTACATCCCTATCTTCATCTTCCAGATAAGGAAGTAATACCTTTATATGATTGATGTCACGAAACACCCCAATGCCCAAACATGCCAAGCGTCGCAAATTCGCATCGGACGATTGGAGGGCTTCTTGCAAGATTGGGACGACACGTGGGTCACGACTTTCAACCATTCCTGCAAGTAGTCGTTCTTGAACTAATTCAAACTGGTCATGATGTAACAGCTGATCACCGAGATAATCAATGAGTTGAGTCTGCCAATCCGCGTCTTCTGATACGTCACGTAACCAACGAATCATCTCCAATAGTTGAGTATTTAAGACATCCGGGGAGGTCATCTGAAGTCGATGACTAGCTAATGAGTCTAGCGATGTGTGAGTCACTGCAAAATTAAAAGCCATCTGCCATGCTGGATTTTCTGACTTAATTTGCATGCTGTCCGCATTATGTAATAGGTAACTCGCTAAGAAGGAGGCGAACACAGAATGTTTGAAGCGATAATTGCCATTGGGATCACGCTCGATAAGATTGGCTTTTCTTAGTTGTCCGATGAGACTCAGCATATTTTTCCGCGCGTTTTGGATTTGCTTGTCATCTGTATCTGTTGTCTCGTCAACTTCGGTATCATCTAATGAGGTTTCAACAGAAATATCAGTCTCTGAAACACTGCCTGTTTCGACTTGCACTGCTCTTAACTCGTTGATACTGCCTTCGTCCAACTGCAATCCACCAAGCCGAACCAAGCTATCCCAGTGAGTTTCTGCTTCTGGCAAGGTACGGAAGATAGTATCACGGAACCATTGTTCAATTGTTCGATTATTCCCATATTGCGCCTGTGACCATAGCCGTAACGTCAATTCTAAGGGCGTGTACCCCCATCCATCATGAAGGACATCTTCCACGACACTTTCATCCATTGGATTACGACGTTTACCAGAAATCGTATTCCAATTGGCTTGCCACTTTTCAACAAAGTGTTGACGGTCTAAATCATGCCAAGGACGTAAAAACACCGGATGAAACCCGATTTGTTGGAGACTCCCATATCCACTAGGCGCACCTGTTATGATAATGAAATTACGATAATAAATATCTAAGAAGGCTTTGAGCCAAGGCATGATTTGTTTCTGTTCATCAGGTGTGAGTTCGTCGTAGCCATCCAGCAAGACAAGAGCGTGTCCTTCACTTAGCAATTTATAGATGCGTCGAGGCATTGTCTTCGACGTGATGCTTCCGGTTTGGTATTGCAAGGCGCGGACCAATGCTTCTGCTGGGTCACTATAGCTGTTGATATAGCGTAAGACTGTTGTTAAATGAGTATAAACGGGCGCAGAACGTCGGAAGGGTGGTATCGCTAGTTCACCGGATTCTAGCCGTGTGCCAGATTCTTCTTCCATCTGTTCTTTGGCGCGTTGTTGGAGGTCGAAATGGTCTTTAATGCGTTGGGCGCGTTCATCCCGTGAAAGTTCTTCTTGCTCTTGGTCTAATCGCTCTTGGACACTGTCTTTTGGTGGGTCAAAATTAACGACTTGCAAACTCCACAATGCAATCGCCATCAGTGCCGTTGTTCGTCCGCTACCGGGTCGCCCCAATAACATCATGGCACGGTCTCCCATGCCCAACTCTTCAATCGTCATCGTCATTAGATTGTATGGCGCATGAAGATAGGGATGGTCGTGAATCTGCGGGACGACATCAAAGACATCTTTTTTCACGTCATCATCGTCAGGAAGAGAAACGAAATCAGTTGCTCGTAAAAAGCGAGGCTCAATCAATAGCTCAGCTAAATCGATTCTGTCGCCAGCAAGATGACTCGTTTGGCATTGCTTTATCAAATCGTTGGTGTATCGGCGGTGTCCGCTTTGGCGCGCAAAGGCTTGGGCAGATGCCGCTTGTTCACTGGCTGAGTCACGCATTTGTTGGAAGAATCGTCGAGCGCGAAAAACCGCATAGCTAGAAGCCACACCAGAGCCGAAGCCAATGCCAAAATTTTGAAAATCAAATTCAACGCCCATCTCGATAGCTCCTGTTGTTTATCTGAGTGTGATTAAAATTCGCCCACAATTATCACAATGGACAAATTCATCGGACTTGCGTACTTTTTGATAAGTGGCTTCCGTTTGGGTAACGCCACAGACTTTACACGTATTGCCTTCCATGACGGAGACTGGACGATTACCTTTCTGTTTACGAAGGCTGTTGTAGTACTTCAAATCTTGCTCCTCGACATCGTTCAATCGTTCACGACGTTGTTCAAGTAAAGTGTCGATTTCATTCCGCAAGAGTTGTTCTTCTTCCGCCAGCTCTTGTTGTTCAGATGCGAGTGAATTCACGGTTTCATCTAAAAGGGCTTGGGCTAGTTCAAGGGTTTCCGATGTTGAATCAGCCTCTTCCATGTGATTAAGGAGGCGATCTTCCAATTCGCTTTGCCAGCGTTTGAGGGACTCAATTTCTTGTTGCATGTCTTGTAGTTCTTTGGGATTCTTGACTGACCCACTATAGAGGCGTTTCTCTGTTGCCTCGCGCTTTTCACGATTCGCTTGTGATTGCAGTTCTAAATCTCGTACCTGAGCTTGCACTTTGGAATTGGCAGACTTGGCTTCGTCAAACTGTTTTTGAACTTGTTGTAAGGTCTCATCTGCACCCAGCAATTGTTGAATCTCCTTGATACGCTTTTGATGATCAAGGATAGTGAGTTCAAGTTCTTGAATACGATAAAGAGCTATTCCGTTAGACATAAGCCTCAATTCTATTCAAAACAAAAAAGGATTTCGCTTATATACCCATTGTAGTCGATAGATTTGTAGTTTCCCAATAAAGATTGCTGACATTAAGAATCAAACAGCCAGAGTTCTGATATGATGGAGATAGTTAATCGGCACTTTAAAGATAACTTGTATGCTTTTTTCACCATCACCCAGAAAGCGATCCCGCCTTCAATTGCAAATTTCTGAGCGACGTTTGCTCTTGATGTTTGGCGATTCGATGGGTGTCGTGATATCCATTTTATTGTCGTTGATGATATGGTCTGTCGTAGGTCGTCGTGCTTTCACCTTTGAATTTGTCCTTGAACAAGCCTACTGGTTTTTTATGCTGGTGGCGATTTGGTTCGTTTTAGCTAGTGCCAATGATTTTTATGAATTGCGCGTTGCCGCAAGCCGAGCTGCTTCCTTGCAACGGGTGTTGGCAATCAACTTCCAGATGATTGTTGTTTATCTCATCATTTACTTTCTGTCCCCGCCAGAGTCTCTACCCCGACTATTCATTCTATATTATGGGATGTTGTCTTTTCTGCTGATTACAATATGGCGTTTGGTCAATCCAGCCTTAATGGGGTGGGCGGTCCAGTCGAGGCGAGTGCTGATCATCGGGACGGATTGGGCGGCGGAAACTATTATTGATGCCTTACGGGAAAATGCCCCACAAACCTATGAAATTGCAGGCGCGATTGGGGAGACAGAAACCGTCGGACAACTCATCTCTGATGTGCCTGTGTTGGGAGTTGGCGAAGATATTCTCAATTATGTCCTGCGCGACGATATTCGTGAACTCGTCGTTACATCTACACGCGAACTTAGAGGTGAAGTATTTCAAGGGGTGATGGACTCTTATGAGCGCGGGGTTTCCATCACACCCATGCCTATTTTGTATGAACGTATAACAGGTAGAGTCCCAGTACAGCATGTGGATAACAACTGGTCAGTTGTTTTGCCGATTGGGACAAGCTCACAATTTGATCCCTACCCCTTTTTAAAGCGAATCATTGATGTTGTTGTGTCGCTATTGCTCTTTGGGTTGTTTCTTCTTTTATTACCGTTCATGGCTTTGGCAATTCGGCTGGATTCTAAAGGGAGTATCTTCTTTACCCAGACGCGAGTCGGACTCAATGGTCGCTTCTTCAAAATCGTGAAGTTTCGCACGATGGTACAAGATGCGGAGAAGGAAACTGGAGCCGTCTTTGCCCAAAAGAATGACCCACGAGTCACACGAGTTGGCAACTTTTTACGCAAGACGCGCGTGGACGAACTACCTCAACTCATCAATGTGCTTCGGGGTGACATGAGCTTGGTTGGACCAAGACCAGAGCGTCCAGAGCATGTGCGTCGGCTGGAAGAAAGCATTCCATTTTATCGTACTCGGCATGTCGTACGTCCGGGTGTGACAGGATGGGCGCAAGTTCGCTATCATTATGGTTCAACCGATAAAGATGCAATGGTGAAATTACAATACGACCTCTACTACATTCGCCACCAATCCATCTCGCTAGACATCAACATCTTGATTCGGACAGTGGGTAAAGTCCTCAAGATGAGTGGGCAATAATCTTTCATATTTTTACAACTCTGCGATTCAATTGACCTGTTATCTGGATAGATATTCGGTGATTATCTAACGCTTTGCTAACCGAAAATATGTTGATTCTTAACCAAAATAGCCCAAAAACGATGGACAGAAATCAACGAAACCCTCGCAAACGACCTCAAACCCTCGCTAGTGCATCTTTTTTGACCGTTTTTGCCCCATAAAACCTCAAATTGAATTCACGTATCAGGAGTAAATATCTCAAGAATCAACATTGATTTGTGAATCAATCTATCGTTAATTCTGAGCAACATTTTGGTTTTTGGGGAACGTTGGCTACCATATGATTCAGGATAAGCTATCAATAAGAAAGTGATTGTTATATGCAATATCGTCGTTTAGGACGGACAGGGTGGGATGTTTCTGAAATTAGTTTTGGTGCGTGGGCATTAGGTGCAGATTGGGGGCATGTCTCCGAAGAGGATGCCATTTCTGCTTTGAATACAGCGATTGATTTAGGTGTTAATTTTATTGACACAGCCGATGTGTATGGAGATGGTCGCAGTGAACGCATTATCGCCAAAGTACTGAAAGAGCGTTCCGAAACCGTTTATGTCGCTACGAAAGCAGGACGACGGCTGAATCCCCATCTCGCTGATGGCTATAACAAAGCAAATTTGACCCAATTCATTGAGCGCAGTTTGAAGAATTTAGATACGGATAGTTTGGATTTGGTGCAACTGCATTGTCCACCTACCGACGTGTATTATCGCCCAGAGGTGTTTGGCGCGTTAGATGACTTGATGCAAGCGGGCAAAATCAAGAGTTATGGCGTGAGTGTGGAGAAGGTCGAAGAGGCACTCAAAGCGATTGAATATCCGAATGTCAAGACGGTGCAGATTATCTTCAATATGTTTCGCTTACGACCTGCTGAATTGTTTTTCAAAGAAGCACAACGGCGTGAGATTGGGATATTGGCGCGTGTGCCGTTGGCAAGTGGTTTATTGGCAGGCAAATACACGGCTGAGTCGACATTCCCACAAGATGACCATCGCAATTACAATCGTCATGGTGAAGCCTTTGATGTGGGTGAGACCTTTTCTGGTGTGCCGTATAAAGATGGCTTAGATGCTGTTGAGCAAATCCGTGCGTTAGTGCCAGAGAATGCAACGATGGCACAATTTGCTTTGCGCTGGGTTTTGATGTTTGATGCGGTGACCTGTGCTATTCCCGGTGCGAAGAACACTAAACAGGCAGAAGACAATGTGAAATCTGCTGAGTTGCCAGCATTATCTGCTGAGCAGATGCAAGCCATCCAGCAAATCTATGATGAGCGTATTCGAGAAGCGGTCCATCATCGCTGGTAGGTTATCCACCAAAGTCGCTGAGGATGACCAAGAATACGGTAATAAGCCAGAATGTGCTAAAGAGTAGAACAGGTCGGTTACGTTGTTGGGCGGCAAACAGAATTACTGCGATTTGTAACCCAACAATGAAGCGGAGGATGCCTAACGGTTCCCGATAGGTGGAGAAAGGGACAAAGAGCATAATCCCTGCATTGGCAAGGAGAATCCACACCATCATTGAGAAATCACGTTTTTTTAGTTGTTGAACGCTTCGCATTAAACCTAAGACAGCGGGTAATAAGACAAACAAGCCAATGATAGGTGCTAGAAGTAGAAATATCTGTATATTGCCCTCTGTCAAAATGCGGAAGAAGCCCATGAAGGGAATAACTTCGAAGCCGGTTGCCAAGTTGCCACCTGAACCGATCCCGAATGCGCCAAAGGTGTTGAGCAAGACGAATTGCCAGATGATAAATGGTAGGATGCTAACGATGCCGAATTGAAATGCTTCTTTCCAGCGTTGGTGAGAGAATTGATAGAGTAATATTGCCCCGACAAAAATCAGCGTTGTCTCTTTGGCAAAGGCAGATAAAGCGAACAGAATGGCACTCAATAATAAGCGTTCTCTGAGCAATAAGACAATGCCACCTAAGACGAGGGCATAGGCTAAAGTTTCGGTGGTGATGAGGCGGGCGGACCCCAGAACACCTAACGAGAGGCTATACCCCACCGCATACCAGCGACTCACATTAAAGTGATGCACAAGCAGATATTCAAGTAGAGTTGTTCCGATTGCCAGTGCCAGTAAATTTGTCAATAGTAATGCCCACGGGAGTAGCGTATCTTGCCCTAGGCTAAGGATTATTCCACCAATGGGTAGCAGGATGCGTTGATAACGATAGGCTGGGACATCAATGAGGGCTTCGGCTGTTTGTGGATCACGGGCGATATAATAGGCGAATTGTCCATCGTAGCCTTCTTCAGAATAAGCATGGTCGCTGTCTTGCTCGCTATAATCTGAGCCGATGGTCATCAAAATAAGCGGGTCGCCCTCGCCACGAATTGTGACAACGGCGAGCGCGTAAATCAAACAGAGTAGGGTACTGATGAACCACGGGCGAAACAACGACATTTGCGGACAATCCTTTTGTGTAGCCAATGCACTTTCTACTATATGATGAAATGATGAAATCAACACAAAGCCTTTCTCCAAAAACTCTGCTCTTCCAACTTGGGCTGACCCTGCTCTTTGTCTACTTGATGACTCCGCTTGGGGCGACATTTAATGGGCTGGTTGACCTCAACATGCACCCGATGTTATTTGCAGTGATGGGGGTATTGGTTGTTAGTTGGCTGTGGGTTCGTTGGCGACATGGTTGGGAATGGCATCGCACTGTATTTGATGGTGTATTTGCGGTGTGGGGCGTGGCATTTGCTATCTCTATCTTGGCGAATCCCGAAACTGCACGGCGGAGTCTCATTGGCTTGTGGTATATAGGGATTTATCTGGGGATGTGGTTGGTGTTACATGATGTTCTCGCCAACAAAGCGGTGACACGCCTAATGTTAGTGGATTCATTCTTATTCGCTGGAATCCTGTTGGTGTTGGTTGGCTCGTTGCAATGGTTGAACAGCGGATTTTCAGTTTCTCCAGTAGGGACCATTGGGAATACAAATGCATATGGGGCGATTTTGTTGATGCTTGCACCTCTGGCGTTGATGCGGGCTTGGATGCTTCGCCTCGCTTTTTCTCGATGGTTGGTAGGACTCTACGCCTTCGTGATTATGTCGTTATTGATATTGACTCGTTCTCGCGGGGCATGGCTGGGACTCGGCGCATCCATTGTTGTCATGATTGTCTTGGTACTCAAACAACGTGATTTACTATCGCGCTCTGCCTTACGCCAATTTTGGTCTCAGCAATCTTCTCGAACTCGACTTCTGCTGTCTATAGGAACTGTTGGTATCGTTCTGGTAGGTTCATTTGGGATTGTGTGGATACTCAATTCGCTTTCGATGCCGGGGCGAACACTCGATTTACGGATTCCCTTATGGTCATCGGCATTGTCTCAATTTGCCGAACAGCCTCTGAGCGGGCAAGGCTTATTCACCTTCGGACGAGGCTATCCCCTTCAGATGTCGATACCGCCGAATAATGCTCATTCCCATGCTCATAATCTCATCCTGAATATTATGGCAGAAATGGGATTCTTGGGTTTGCTTGCATTTGTTTTGTCGATATTCGTGACGATTCGGGCTATTCGTCATAATTGGACGAAGATGACGGATACACAGAGACCCATTCTAATCGGGACAAGCGCAGTGTTGGTGGGGGTA
The DNA here is from genome assembly GCA_028284565.1 of Anaerolineae bacterium. Next base: position 11,084 of record JANQRM010000322.1, read on the forward strand.
TTTATTCATCACCTGGTCGATTTACCATCTATGATGCCAATTGTCGCATTAAGTGCGTTTTTTTTGATGGTGATGGCTGTTGCGCCCGATGAGTCTCAAGCAATTGAATCTGTTCCCATAAAACGCGGGTACAGCGTCGGCATAATTGGTTTGTGGCTGGGATTGCTTATCAGTGGTTGGTGGAGTCATGGGGTGTATCAACAGTATATTGATGTTTTGAAAGGAGTCTATCTGACTTCTGAACTGGGCTTTTCAGAAGGGGCAATCGAACTTGAGGGCGTTGTCGAACAAGACCCAATGATGCCCATCTATCATCAACAGCAAGCCTATTTATGGGGCTTATCGGCAAGTGAAGATGATGAACACGCACTTGAACAAGCGATTCCAACCTATGAGCACTTCCTCAAAATGGAGCCGAATCATGCGATTTCGTGGGCGAATTTGGCGAGTCTGTATTGGCAAGCGGGCGAGGATGAAGAGGCAATCAACAGTATTGAACGCGCGATAGAGCTTGCTCCGCTTTACGCCTTTTTCCAGCGTCAACGAGAAGTCTATCAAGGTGGTGCATTAGGAAATACGGATTTACCATCCTATGCTTTCTCACAAAATTATGAACGATTCCAATTTTTTCGTGAAGTTATTGACACGCCTTTTCTACCACAAGTCGGCTGGGGCAGTCGTTAATCTCAAGTCTTAGGCTTGACGAAGCGGGTTATAATCAGAGTGAATTTATTGAGACGTAGAACTTGGCTACGTCTTTTTCATTGAAGCAGGTGGATTTATGCAACGACTCACAGTGCAACGGGTCATGTTGATTGTCTTGTTTATCTTGTTGCTGACGATAGCGACGCGTATCCCTGTTGATACGGATACATGGTGGCATCTGCGGAGTGGGGAACATACCCTCACTCAAGGCATGATTTACACAGACCCCTTCTCGCACACGTTTGAGGGAGAACGCTGGATTAATCATAGCTGGGGTTCGCAGATTGTGATGCTTGTCGCATGGAACGTGGGCGGCGACTTGGGATTGGCTCTGTATACGTCGATTTTGGCGACTGTGGGTATGGCATTTCTCTATCGGATTATGGCGGGAAATGTTTATCTCAAAGCGTTTATTCTCATTTTAACAGCAACAACGGCTTCTGTGTTTTGGTCAGCCCGTCCGCAGATGATGTCCTTCATGTTCAGTACGATTGTGCTGTATTTACTCTATCTGTATAAACGTGAAGATATTGATCGTCTGTGGTGGATTGTTCCTTTGATGGTTGTGTGGGGAAATCTCCATGCTGGTTTTTCGATTGGCTATATCTTCTTAGGTGCGGTTATCGTCGGCGAATCACTCAATCGTTTGTGGGTCTCGGATAAAACCCAAGTCATGGCATGGGCAGGTATCCGTAAGCTGGTCTTTGTGACGATTGTGTCTGTCCCCTTGCTGATGATTAATCCTTACGGCTTTGAGATGTTGCGTGTGCCATTTGAAACGGTGAGCATAGGTTCTTTGCGAGACTTTATCCAAGAATGGAACTCGCCGAATTTCCAAGAGCGACAGACGTGGGCATTTGTAGCGATGATGGTCTTGCTCTTTGGGAGTGCATGGGGCAGTCGGCTGAAGTTTGATTGGTCGAGTTTCTTCCTCGTGAGTGGGACATTCTTTATGGCGTTGTTGGCAGGGCGGAATATCGCGGTCTTTGCTGTGGTTGCCGCGCCTGTGCTGTCCTATCATGCCCACGATATTTTGCAAGCAAGGGGCTGGGTGATTCAGTCAAGAAAGACGGTTTCCTTGCGAGTCGCTCGGATTAATCTATTGTTGATTGTCATCATCGGTTTTGGGGCATTCTTGTACCTTTTGGGCGCGTTTTTACCTGAATCCGTTGATGAAGCACAAGCTGGCTTCCTGCCAGTGGATGCGGCGAATTATATGGGTGAGAACCAACCCGAAGGCACGATGTTCAATAGCTACAACTGGGGCGGGTATTTGATGTTTGCTGTGCCGGAGTATCCCGTCTTCATTGATGGACGCACAGACTTGTACACCGAGTTTTTCCGCGATTGGTTGGTCACGGCAACAGGCGATGAGGGCTGGCGTGATTTACTCACGGAGTTTGATATTAATCTGGTTGTTGTTGAGAATGGCAGTGGTCTCGATATGAATCTGCGAGAAGAACCCGGTTGGCAATTGGATTATGAAGACGAGATGGCAGTCATTTGGGTTCGGACTGAGGCAGGGTCATGAGCCAAGCTAATACTCTGCGACCATCATCACTTTTCAATGATTTTCGATTGCTGTTGATACTCTTCATTGGCTTCCGTGTGCTGGCAATGTTGACCTATCAGCCGATTTTGAACAACGGGATTGAACAGGGTATCGGAACAGGGGGTGATAGACAATATCATTTTAGTCTTTCCCAACTGACTGACCAAGATTTATATCCCTTTAGTGACTGGTGGAGCGAATTCCCGCCGATCTGGTATCTCATCACGACATCTACCTATCAACTCATGGGCGAGAATGCCAACTACAGCAGTTGGTCGCTTTTGCTAGGGATGCTGATGATTACATCCGAAGTCGGGATTCTGGTACTGATGCGGAATATCGGCACAAGTCTGCGTGGTGCAGAAATGGGTATGGCATTGGCGTGGATTTATGCGCTGATGTTTGCCCCCTTTGCTTTTATGTGGTGGAACTTTGACTCATTGATGACCTTCTTCTTGTTGCTGGGTG